>NZ_JAHXYO010000029.1:0-64709 GCF_019969905.1 Rahnella sp. GSA61A
GCAACGCAGCGATGCTAAAACTGCCCTCGAGACGTGAGCGTGAATATGTCAGGGAAGTGAGAGAAAAAAGGTCGAAATATCCCTTAAAAAACAATGCCGGTCACCTTAAGTGACCGGCATTAACCCGGAGGTCGCCTTTGTTTTATCTGAATAGGTCAGATTACTTGCTGGTATCGAGCGCCGGGAAGCTTTTCACCAGATCGTCGATGGCTTTCATCTGAACCAGGAACGGTTCCAGTTTATCAAGCGGCAAGGCTGACGGACCGTCGCATTTCGCGTGAGCAGGATCTTCGTGCGCTTCGATAAACAGACCGGCGATACCTACCGCCATACCGGCACGAGCCAGTTCAGCAACCTGAGCACGACGACCGCCAGAAGCAGCGCCGAAAGGATCACGGGTTTGCAGTGCGTGAGTCACGTCGAAAATCACCGGATGACCGCCCGTAGCATTGATCATCACATTCATGCCCAGCATGTCGACAACCAGATTGTCATAACCGAAGTTACTGCCGCGATCGCACAGAATCACCTGATCGTTGCCGCCTTCTTTAAATTTGTCGACGATGTTGCCCATCTGACCGGGGCTGACGAACTGTGGTTTTTTCACGTTAATTACTGCGCCGGTTTTCGCCATGGCTTCAACCAGATCGGTCTGACGCGCCAGGAATGCAGGTAACTGGATCACATCAACCACTTCAGATACAGGCTGCGCCTGCCAGGATTCATGCACATCGGTGATGATTTTCACGCCGAATGCTTTTTTCAGCTCCTGGAAAATTTTCATACCTTCATCCAGGCCCGGACCACGGTAGGAATGAATAGATGAGCGGTTGGCTTTATCGAAAGACGCCTTGAACACGTAAGGAATGCCGAGTTTCTGCGTCACTGTGACGTAATGCTCGCACACACGCATCGCCATATCGCGCGATTCCAGTACATTCATCCCGCCGAACAATACAAACGGCAGATCGTTGGCGACTTTGATGTCCTGAATGCTAACCACTTTATGTTTCATGCTTTGGCCTTTTTAGTGATAAATCTTTCACCCGAAAATAACATAACTCATTGTTCTGTCATAACTTTGCGGATGTGACGTAAGGTAAGTATAAATTAGTGCAACGTAACTTGTTTGTGCTCAATCGAATGGATCTGCACTTTAATCACTTCTGAAATCGGGTCTTCCGGACACTGCTCAACAAAATAATTGAGATCAGAAATCGCCACATGGTCGCATTCCAGCTGAGCATAAATCAGCCCGCGATCGCGGATTTCATAGGGGTCTTCCGGGTCAAACTGCAATACCGTTTCACTGGCGCGCAGAGCCAGTTCGAACTGTTTTTCTTCCATCAGCGCGGCTTTCAGCGTATCAAGCATTTTGCGGACGATCAGCGTGTTTTCCGCTTCTTCCAGATCGTCATCTTCTATTTCCGCCATTACGCCCAGATTGCCTTTCAGCCATACGCTGAGCATATGCTCATTGAGCGTATCTCCGTTGATCGGATTAAGCAGCCACATTTCTTCGTCGAGCCAGTCAGCACGCAAGATAAGCTGAGTGGGGAAAATCACCGGCATCAGCGGCAAACTCAGTTCATGGGCAATGTGCAGAAAAATCACCCCCAGTGAAACCGGTGTGCCCTGACGCGAAGACAGCACTTTGTCGATCCAGATAGCATCAGACAGACGATAAACGCCGCCAGCGCCACCAAAACCCCAGGTGCGGTAAAACAGTTCAATCAACACTTCGAGCTGCTGATCCTGATCAAGCTCTTCAGGAACGACACGGCGGGCTTCATCGACCAGTGACTGTAACTGGTGGCGTACGTCGTCCGCATTGAAATCGAAACGCACGGCTTCCGTTACTTTGATCACCCCGGTACTGAGCCGGGCGGTGTTAAATTCAAAATCAGCAAGGGTACTCATAGTTATCCCATTAGCAGCGGTATTTTCGTCAGCGCCAGTTTAAGAATCAGATACAGGCAAGCGAGCGCCAGAATAAAGGCCAGCCAGCGGATGTTCTGACTGACTGGTCGCTTGCTCAGAGCCACAAAACCCAGCGCGATATAGATAATAACGCCAAAAATCTTTTCGGTCAGCCAGGTTCCCTGAGGGCTGAACGGATAAAAGTGTGTGATGAAGATAAGCGAAATACCACTTAATAACAGCACTGTATCCACAATATGGGGAACAGTCTTCACCCAGCGTTTCTGCATCATAGCAGAACCTGCCCATTTCCAAAAAAATCGTAAAACAAACAATGCAATACTCAGGGTTATAGTGAGCAGATGCAGATTCTTGATCCAGACATATGCCATTGTCCGTTTCCTTTGAAATTTAAATTCTAACCAATTGATTTTCTTCTGATCCGTGTAGCGGCTCCCACTGCCCGAGGCTGACACGATCGTTATCGCCATAATCTTTTACCGTCGCGATATGCTGATAACCGGCATCGCGCAATAACGCCTGCACGTCAGTCGCCTGCTGCCAGCCATGTTCGAGCAGTAACCAGCCGCCTTTGTGAAGATACGCGGGTGCCGCCTGAATAATATGCGCCAGATCAGCCAGACCGGCATTTTCTGCCACCAGCGCGCTGGCGGGCTCAAAATGTACATCACCCTTCGCCAGGTGCGGATCGGCGGCATCGATATACGGCGGATTACTGGCTATCAGCGCGAAACGTTCACCGGCTACCGGTGAAAACCAACTGCCCGGCAAAAATCGCGCATTCAGGATATTCAGCTTTTGCGCGTTGTGTTGGGCGAGGCGTACAGCATCCGGTTGCAGATCGACACCGGTAACCTTGCAATCCGGGCGTTCACTGGCCAGCGCCAGTGCAATCGCACCGGTTCCTGTGCCGAGATCCAGTATGCTGACGGGTTGAGAAGGCAGACGGATCAACGCCTGTTCCACCAGGCATTCGGTATCAGGACGGGGAATTAATGTCGCGGGAGAAACAGACAGTGGCAGCGACCAGAATTCTCGCTCGCCGGTCAGATAGGCAACCGGTTCGCCCTGCTCACGTCGCGCAAGCAGAATTTCCAGTTGTTGAAGTTGTCCGGCTGTCAGCAGCGTTTCGCCAAAAGCCATAATAAAAGTTCTTGCCCGGCCGGTCACAAAACCAAGCAAGATTTCAGCATCCCGCTTCGGGCTTTCACCCGCAGCAAGACGGCGGGTGGCATCACGCAGCCAGGACTGAAAATCCATCAGTCCTGCTCAGATAGCGCGGCGAGTTGATCGGCCTGATATTCCTGCACGATCGGCTGGATCAGACTGTCCAGTTTACCTTCCATCACTTCATCCAGACGGTAAATCGTCAGGTTGATGCGGTGATCGGTAACACGCCCCTGCGGGAAGTTGTAGGTACGGTTGCGATCAGAACGGTCGCCACTGCCGAGCAGGTTACGGCGCGTCGAGGCTTCTTCTGCCTGACGTTTTGCCACTTCCGCAGCACGGATACGCGCGCCCAGCACGGACATCGCTTTGGCTTTGTTTTTGTGCTGTGAACGTTCATCCTGACATTCCACCACGATACCGGTTGGAATGTGGGTAATTCGAATCGCGGAATCCGTGGTGTTAACGTGCTGTCCGCCAGCGCCGGATGAGCGGAAAGTATCAATGCGCAAATCGCCGGCGTTGATTTCCGGCAGCTCGGCTTCCGGAATTTCCGGCATCACGGCAACGGTACAGGCGGAGGTATGAATACGCCCCTGAGATTCGGTTTCCGGTACACGCTGAACGCGGTGGCCGCCTGACTCAAATTTGAACTGGCCGTAAGCGCCCTCACCACTGATTTTGGCGATCACTTCTTTATAACCGCCGTGTTCGCCTTCGCTGGCGCTCACGATCTCTACACGCCAGCGACGCATTTCGGCGTAGCGGCTGTACATACGGAATAAATCACCGGCGAAAATAGCCGCCTCGTCACCGCCGGTTCCTGCACGAATTTCCAGGAAACAACCGCGTTCATCGTCCGGATCTTTTGGCAGTAACAGAACCTGTAACTTTTCTTCGAGTTCTTCGATATTGGCTTTGCACTCTTTGATCTCATCCTGCGCCATTTCGCGCATCTCAGGATCGTCGAGCATCATCTCAGCAGTTTCTAAATCTTCCTGTGCCTGACGCCAGGCAAGAAAACATTCAGAAACAGCCGTTAACTGTGAATATTCGCGGGAAAGACTGCGGAATTTATCCTGATCGGCAATGACGCCGGCATCGCCAAGCATCGCCTGCACTTCTTCGTGGCGCTCTTGTAACGCTTCCAGTTTGGCAACAATAGAAGGCTTCATGCGTGGTGTTTAACCCTGTGAGAAAAGGAGAACTATTGCTGACCCAGCCCGAGGCTGTCGCGTAAAATTTGCAAACGCTCCACATCACCGTCGCTGGCTGCCTGTTGCAGAGAACGGGTTGGTGCGTGAATAAGGCGGTTTGTCAATTTGTGGGCTAATTCATGGATCACCGCTTCGACGTCAGCGCCCTGCGCAATGGCGGCAAGAGCTTTTGCTTGTGCGTCGGCGCGAATAATATCAGCACGCGAGCGATAATCACGAATAATTTCAACGGCTCCCTGCGAACGCAGCCAGGCCATGAAGTTTGAACTCTCCTGCTCAACGATAGTTTCAGCCTGAATGGCCGCCGCTTTGCGTTGTGCAAGATTGTTTTGAATGATGCTGTGCAGGTCATCGACGCTGTACAGATAGGCGTTCGCCAGTTTGCCGACTTCCGGTTCGATATCACGCGGAACGGCAATATCCACCATCAGCATCGGCTGGTTACGGCGGGCTTTTAACGCGCGCTCGACCATGCCTTTACCAATAATCGGCAGCGGGCTGGCGGTAGAACTGATAATAATGTCCGCTTCAGCGAGGCGGGAATCGATATCCTGCAGACTGATCACTTCTGCGTTCACTTCCGTCGCCAGCACCTGCGCACGTTCACGCGTACGGTTGGCAATCATCATGTGGCGGACATTATGCTGATGCAGATGACGCGCCACCAGTTCGATGGTTTCACCCGCACCGACCAGCAAGACGGTTAGCTCAGAAAGGGATTCGAAAATCTGGCGTGCCAGAGTACAGGCCGCAAACGCAACAGAAACGGCGCTGGCGCCAATATCAGTTTCAGTACGCACACGCTTGGCCACGGAGAAAGATTTCTGGAACAGACGCTCCAGTTCACCGGAAACCGCCCGTCCGTTTTGCGATTCGGCGAAGGCTTTTTTAACCTGCCCCAAAATCTGCGGCTCGCCTAACACCAGTGAATCCAGTCCACTCGCCACGCGCATCAGATGGCTGACGGCTTCATTATCATGATGCCAGTACAGGCTTTTGCGCACTTCATCTTCACTCAGATGATGGTAATCGCATAACCACTTAACCAGTTGCTCCTGCAGGTTTTCCTGTTGCTCAACGCTCAGATACAGCTCAGTGCGGTTGCAGGTAGACAACACGACACCGCCCTGCACCAGCGGTTGCTGGAGCAGACTGGAGAGCGCCTGATCGAGGGTCTCGGGTGAAAATGTTACCCGTTCACGCAGAGACACCGGGGCGGTTTTGTGGTTGATACCTAATGCAAGCAGGGTCATAGGGAGAGCGATTATCGGCTTATACTTTATAATAGTATGGGTTTACGTCTGTTGGGCATTCTACAAGATGCGCGAGATCAATAAAAGGCGAACAGCATCTTCGGTTAAATCCTTTTACACATCAGCATTGTCCCAAAACCTTTCAATCGCCGATCATCTGCACAGGGTTGAGATCACCCCTCGCGCGGGCTGTGCTAAACTGACGCACGCCACATTTGCCCTGGCATCCCATTTCGCCAAAGCACAAAGGATTTTATCTGTTATGCCAATGCGTAAAGCACACTTTGTTCGCCTTCTTCCTCTTGCAAGCTTAGTCCTTGCCGCCTGTTCGATTAACGCGCCGAAAGGCCCGGCGACCAGCCCGACTTCACCGCAGTGGCGTGAACACGAAGCTCAGGTTAAACAACTCGAGCATTATCAGACCCGCGGTTCTTTCGCTTATCTTTCCGATAAACAGAAAGTCTATGCCCGCTTCTTCTGGCAACAATATTCCCCTGACAGCTACCGTTTATTGCTGACCAATCCGCTGGGCAGCACGGAAATGGAATTAAAAGTGCAAAGCGGTATTGCGCAGTTGACCAACAATGAAGGCAAGCATTACACCAGTGATAATCCGGATGACATGATCCAGAAACTGACCGGTATGTCGATTCCGCTGGCTAATCTGCGTTTGTGGATGCTCGGTTTGCCGGGTGACGGCACCGATTTCACCCTCGACAGTCAGTACCGCCTGTCACAAGTTAAGTTCACGCAGAACGGAAAACCAGGCACCGTGGTGTATCAGAGCTATGACGAGGATGCCAAACCGTCCCTGCCGCAGCGTCTGGAAATGACCCAGGGAGAACAGCGTATCAAGCTGAAAATGGATAACTGGACGCTAAACTGAGATGACGCAGCAATGGTGGCCTTCTCCGGCTAAACTCAATTTGTTCCTTTATATCACCGGCCAGCGCCCGAATGGCTACCATGATCTGCAGACACTGTTTCAGTTTGTGGATTACGGTGACAGCCTGAGTTTTAAAGTCCGCGACGACGGCGATATCGTGCTGACCACGCCAGTTGAAGGCGTTGCAGATGACGAGAATCTGGTGGTACGCGCCGCCCGTCTTCTGCAACAGCACGCGGGCACGTCTCAGGGGGCAGACATTACCTTGCAAAAACGAATTCCAATGGGCGGCGGTCTGGGCGGCGGTTCTTCCAACGCCGCCACTGTGCTGGTGGCACTGAATGCGATATGGAATTGCGGCCTTTCTGATACCGAACTGGCTCAGATGGGTGTGACGCTGGGCGCGGATGTGCCGGTCTTTGTGATGGGCCATGCTGCTTTTGCTGAAGGGATTGGCGAGATTTTGCAGCCGGTCGAACCGGCGGAAAAATGGTATCTGATCGCCCATCCGGGTGTCAGCATTGCGACGCCGGTGATTTTCAGCGATCCGCAACTGACCAGAAATACACCAAAACGCACTGTAAATGTGCTTTTAGACACGCCTTACGCAAATGATTGCGAACCGATTGCGAGAAAACGTTTTTACGAGGTTGAACAGCTACTTTCTTGGCTGTTAGAATACGCGCCGTCGCGACTGACCGGAACGGGTGCCTGTGTGTTTGCGGAATTCGACACCGAGTCTGCCGCCCGTCAGGTTTTAGACAAAACACCATCGTGGAGTCGGAGTTTTGTCGCACAAGGTGTTAATATCTCGCCGTTGCACCGTTTTCGTGACGTCTGGTTGAGAACTGCGGGCAAAGCGTAGAGAGTCACGGTAGTTTTGTGTCTGTTCTTTGCCAGCCAATTATTCAACAGATTTAAGTAGTAAGATTTAGAAGTATCGTGAGCATAATGCTTTGGTACCGCTCACCGCCCGGTGGTGCCAAAAGCCAATGTCTTCCCTGGACGCAAGCCTGAGGTTCTTCTCGTGCCTGATATGAAGCTTTTTGCTGGTAACGCCACCCCGGAACTAGCACAACGTATTGCCAACCGTTTATACACCAGCCTTGGTGACGCCGCCGTCAGTCGTTTCAGCGACGGTGAAGTAAGCGTGCAAATTAACGAAAATGTACGTGGCGGAGATATTTTCATTATCCAGTCCACCTGCGCGCCTACTAACGATAACCTGATGGAACTGGTCGTAATGGTTGATGCCTTACGCCGCGCCTCCGCTGGTCGTATCACAGCCGTTATTCCTTACTTCGGCTATGCACGTCAGGATCGCCGGGTGCGTTCTGCCCGTGTGCCTATCACCGCTAAAGTTGTTGCTGACTTCCTGTCCAGCGTCGGTGTTGACCGTGTTCTGACTGTAGACCTGCATGCAGAGCAGATTCAGGGCTTCTTCGATGTCCCGGTAGACAACGTGTTCGGCAGCCCTATTCTGCTTGAAGACATGTTGCAACAGAACCTGGAAAACCCGATTGTGGTTTCTCCGGATATCGGCGGTGTTGTTCGTGCCCGTGCTGTGGCAAAACTGCTGAACGATACCGATATGGCTATCATTGATAAACGTCGTCCACGCGCAAACGTTTCTCAGGTGATGCACATTATCGGTGACGTCGCTGGTCGTGACTGCGTACTGGTTGATGACATGATCGATACCGGCGGCACGCTGTGTAAAGCTGCCGAAGCACTGAAAGAACGCGGTGCTAAACGCGTATTCGCGTATGCCACCCACCCGATTTTCTCCGGCAATGCAGTGGAAAACATCAAAAACTCCGTCATCGACGAAGTGATTGTCTGTGACACCATCCCGCTCTCCGCTGAAATCCGTGCACTGAAAAAAGTGCGTACCCTGACCCTGTCAGGCATGCTGGCTGAGGCTATCCGCCGCATCAGCAATGAAGAATCCATTTCTGCGATGTTCGAGCATTAATCATTATGCCCCTGTTTTCAGGGGTATTTTGTTTTGACAGAACCTGAAATGCAAAAACCGTTATCGTGTGAGCGACAACGGTTTTTTTATTACTAAAGAAGCCAGATTACAGCCTGATAAACTCAGGAATGACGGTGTGACTTACCGTTCGTGCAGCGGGAATCAAAATGACGAACCCACCAGTACCTGTCTGCAACACGCTCCTGTCCACCGACTCTGGCTCCCGCCAGCCATAAAATGGCGCCGACGAAGATGCTACCAATTGCGCCATGCGCTAAAAATTGTGGTAACCCCAGTTCAGGCATCTGATTCAGGATGGAATAACCAACACCACCGACCATTGTGAGCAAACCGAGTCCCATCAGGCCATTGCCGATTATTCTTGCGGTTTTACGTTTCATAAGTCACCTCCAGTTGTCGATAGTCTTAGCATCACTGCTGTCTTGTCTTTTCCTGCCTTTAACTATAGACGTCCCATCCGGTTCACTTTGCGGTCACGATCACAGACAGAGAACATTGAATGACAAATCTTTACGTTTTCCAGTCAGATACGTTCGGAAAGTGAATAGTCAGACACGTAAACTATTCAAAATCTGGCACATCAGGCGGGTTTGCCCTGTCTGATATTTGGCACAACCCAAAGTGACAGGTAAACTAGCGCGCTAAACCTCACCGGATAAAGAAGCGAACATCGTGAGCAGCATTAAATTGATCGTTGGACTGGCCAATCCCGGCGCAGAATACGCCCAGACCCGCCATAATGCCGGCGCCTGGTACGTCGACCTTCTCGCCCGCCAGCACAACCAGCAACTGAAAGAAGAAAGTAAGTTTTTTGGTTATACCGCCCGCCTTTCTCTGGCCGGTCAGGACGTCCGTCTGCTGGTGCCGACCACCTTTATGAACCTGAGTGGCAAAGCGGTTCTGGCGATGGCGCAGTTCTATCGCATTGAGCCAGATGAAATTCTGGTCGCGCATGACGAGCTGGATATCCCGCCGGGCATGGCGAAAATCAAGCTGGGTGGGGGTAACGGTGGCCACAACGGCCTGAAAGATATTCAGAGTAAATTCGGTAACAACCCGAACTTCTACCGTCTGCGTATCGGTATCGGGCATCCTGGCGATAAAAGCAAAGTGGTGGGATTTGTGCTCGGCAAGCCGCCAGCCAGTGAACAAAAGCTGATTGACGACGCGATTGATGAGTCGCTGCGCTGTACTGAGTTGCTGATGAAAGAAGGTTTGGAAAAAACCATGCGTCGCCTGCATACCTTCAAAGCTGAGCTTTAACCGCCGCTTTTGACAAGAGTGTTAGCCAGGTGCAAAAGAATCGAGCCTGGCTAACACCTGAAATTTTAGAAATATAACTAACCGACTTTATTTAAAGCGGCTCATCAAAACGCAGCAAACGCCCCGCATTCCCCAGCACCAGCAAAGTGCTGAGATTATGCAGCAACGCGGCAATCAGTATGCCCCCCACGCCTAACCACCCCATCGCGGCCGCCGCCATCACCACCAGCGTCCAGCCCAGCCCGATGAACACATTGATTTTCAGCGTCCTGCGGCAGGCACGGCTCAGTCGAACACAGGTGCCGAGACGGCGTAAGTCGCTGCCGATCAGCACCACGTCGGCGGAGGCGAGCGCGATATCACTGCCGCCCGCCCCCATCGCAATCCCCACCACCCCAGCCTTTAGCGCCAGCGAATCATTAATGCCGTCACCGACCACCATCGGGCGGTAACCCTGCACAATTTCAGCGGAGACCTGATGCAGTTTATCTTCCGGTAAAGCCTGCGACACCACATCACTGATGCCCAGTTCTCCGGCAATACGCTCAGCCACGCTGGCGCGATCGCCGGTCAGCAGCAGTTGTCGCTGCAGGCCAAGCTGACGCAGTTCAGCTAACGCCGTGTGCGCCTCAGGCCGCAATGAATCTGCCAGCAACAGCCAGCCGAGAAAATGCCCGTTCAGCGCCAGACCAACCAGCGGCCCGTCATGTTCAGGTACGACGGTCATCGCGATAGTGTTCTGGCTGAAGAATGCCGGGCGCCCTAACAACGCCTCGCCTTGCGCAGTTTGCGCCCGCACGCCCATACCCTGCTGTTCCGACACGTCTTCCAGCGGTAAGTATTGTTCACGCGGCAGTAACTTAGACAGCGCACGGCTGACCGGATGGCTGCTCGCCGCGCCCAGACTGGCCGCCAGACTGAGCACGGCGTCAGAGGATTGATGCTCGGCCAGCACCGTACGTTGCAGATGCAGTTCACCGTGGGTCAGCGTGCCGGTTTTATCCACTACAATGGCATTCAGATCCGCCAGTTCCTCAAGAAAAGCGGAGCTGCGGATCAGAATGCCGTGACGCGCGGCAACAGCAATACCAGCAATTGCGGTGGCGGGTGCGGAAAGCACCAGCGCACACGGACAGGCCGCTACCAGTACCGCCAGCATGGCGTGAGCATCACGGGTGATAAACCAGGTCGCCGCCGCAATCAGCAAAATCAGCACCAGATATTGCCCGGCGTAACGCTCGAGCAAACGGGTGATCGGCGGTTTGGCATGCTCCGCTTTTTGCATCAACGCAATCACTTTTCCGAGCGTAGCATCCGCACCGGTGCGCGTGACTTCAACGCAAAGCAATCCGTCGAGGTTGATGGCACCGCCGAACACATCATCACCCGCGCAGGCTTCCTGTGGCACCGATTCGCCGGTGATCGGGGCGGTATCGAGACTGGCGCGACCTGATAACACACGGCCATCGGCGGGCAACCGGTCACCGGCGCGCACTTCAATCCGGTCACCGGTTCGCAACCGGTGGTTATCGATTTCCTCAATCTCACCATCGGGCAAAACCCGCCGGGCGCGGCTGCGGGTCAGATGGCTGAGCGCATCGATGGCTTCCTGCGAACCGATAACGCTGCGCTCTTCCAGAATATGACCAAAAATCATAATGCCCGGCAGCAACGCGGCGGTCATCAGGTCTCCTGTGGCCCACGCGCCAAGCATAGCCAGCGCAATCAACTGATCGGTGACGCCGTGCAGGCTGGGGCTGCGCAAACTATAAATTGCCGAGCGCAGCACAGGAACCGCCACCAGCAATGACGCCACGCCAAACAGAATTTGCCCGACATCACTTTGCTGTGGAAACAACCATTGCCAGATCCAGCCGCACAGCAGCAGACCAAACGCCGCCATCGCCAGAAGCAGCTGTACAGCCATGCTTCGCTGTTCATGGCGCGTTAACAGCACGCTTTTCGCTGCCGGTTCTTCAGAAGTAAAAGAAGTCACAGGGCAATACCTCAGGGTTGAGAGGATGGACGGTCTGGCCCCGGCAGGATCAGATGTGCATCGTCATGGGGATCAACGGCAGTGACGCCGCCCGCATGGGCAAGGATTGCCGGCATCCGTTCACGCCACAGACGCCACAGTAATTCAGGTGAATGATCATTCGCCAGTTGCACCACAGTTGCAGTCTCCGTGGAAGCCCGGGCTATCTGTTCGCTGGCTTTGGCATGGGAGACCTGTAAGGTGCGATCTGCCGCCTGAACCGCCTCCTGATGCACACTGGCAGCCTCATTACTCGCGCTGGCGATGTTCTGATCCGCCTGCTGACTGGCTGTCAGTACGGCATTAAACGCCTCAACCGCCGACGGTGGCAGAGAAGACTGCACGTCAACGCGACGGACTTCGATACCGGAGTTGCTGCCTGCAGCTCTCAGGGCGGCGAGTTGCTGATTAATGCCCTGACGTAAATCGCCGCGCAGCCGTTCCCGGCGTTCGGCGATATGGCTGTCGTTACCCACCATTTCCGGCCGCGCGACCAGAATGGTATCCAGATCGCGTGAGGCACAAATCGCCACCGCCGCGTGCTCGGTTAAACGATCCAGGGCCGGTAACACGTGTTCACCCTGCAACACAAACGCCACCGGATCGGTAATCACGTAATACACCTGCACATCCAGCTGAACCACGCCGGAATCACCGGTCAGCAAATACCCCGCGCCCGCGACGGCATCACTTTTCTCGCCGCCGGTATTGGTCCACGCAGGCACAATGTTTTCTCTGAGCAACGCGGTCACGTGATGCTCGATTACCCGGTCAGCGGCAGGTAAAATTTCTACCTGCTCCAGCGGTTCCGGCCACGCAAGCAACAACCCGGCTCCCGCCGTGCGGGAAACCGCACCAAAGCGCATCACCACCGCGCGCTTATCCGGCTCTATCTGCCGCACATTGGAGAACAGCCAGTTCGCGGCGGCAATCAGCGTCATGGCAAACAGCGCCAGACAGGCTATGCGTCCTGCCTGAAACCACGCATTCCCCTGAAAGCGGGACAACGGATTCATGGCCGCGGCCCGTTGCTGGCGGCGGGCAAAGCGGGCGGACCTTCAACCAGTTGCCGGAACGGTGCGGCATCAGTGCGCAGCACCAGCCGGGTGCCCGGCGTGATCACGCTGTTGAGCGTGTCAAGCGAGCGCAACAAATCGTACAATTCGGGGTTACTGGTCCGGGCTTTAGCGTATATCGCCGCGCTCTGAACCTGCGCCTGCGCTTCAATATTGGCTGCGCTGACCGACGCATCGGCCTTAATCACACGGGCATCGCGTTCGGCGGAAGACCGGATTTCAGCCGCCTGACGCTTACCTTCGGCGGACCGCTCGGTGGCAATGGTTTCCCGTTCTGCCCGCATGCGATCCACTGTGGCATCTAACGTCACCGACGGTAATGTCAGCCGTTCAACGCCGACCTGCACCAGTTCAATGCCATAGCTGTCGAGCAACTGGCGGGCTATCTGATCATGCAAATGCTGTTCAAAACCGGAAAGGCGGATTTTACTGGCATCAGTGTTAACCAGATCAGCCAGTGCAAAACCGCTGGTGGTGGTTTCCAGCGCCGAACCAATAAACGTTCGTATCTGCGCGGCGGCCATATCCGGCTGATTTTGTACCGCGCGGATAAAACGCTGCACATGCTGAGGATCGTTTTTCACCTGCCAGACAGTATAAGCCTGAACAATGATCCGCAGACCGTCACGGGTGCCGACATCCTGCAACCCACTGGACGTGGTGCGGATACGTAAATCCACCGGGATCGCGGTCTCCAGCGGCACCGGCAGATGCCATGCCAGCCCCGGTTGCAACAGCACACGCACCGGATTACCAAAGCGCGTGATCACCATCGCTTCGCCGGAACGCACCTGCACCAGACAGGCGGTGGCGGCAATCAGTGCCACCAGTACGATAGCAATCGTAACCCGTCGCCAGAGTCCAGGGGCCGCCGGGCCGGAATGATGATGGTGATGTCCGGCACCGTGATGATGTCCGCCATGTGCATCGTGATCGTGTCCGTGGGCTTCAGGTTGTTGGGAATCATTCACCGGGTAGTCTCCGCGTTGACAGAATGCGCCGCTTTATCCGCTCCGGGCGTAAATGGCAGGGTAAAATTTCTCAGATCCAGCACCGGCGAAGTCCCGCCGCCAATACGGTGATCAACAATCAGAACTTCCGGATGCTGCTGCATCGCCAGAATCAGCTGACTAAAATAACGGTCGGTCAGGAACGACTGTCCGCCAGCCTGATACGCCTGATTTTCTGCGTTAAAGCGCAACGCCATGACCTGTGCCTGATCGAGATTTTCGTGGCTTTGTGCACTGGCGGTATCCTGCGCCAGACGGGCAAATTGCTGTGCCGCATTGAGTTGCTGCGCGGCCTGCCCTTTCTCACCTGCGATGGCGCTTTGTGCCAGAATTTGTGCCGCCTGTACGCTGTGATAAGCATCCGCCGCACCCGCAGGTGGATGGATGGATTCAATCACCGTAGCCAGCAGTTCCACGCCGCTGTTGAGATGATCAAGCTGGCTCTGTACTTTCCGGCCAATATCTGCGGCAAGGCGTGTCTGATCACTTCCCAGCAGGCTGTCGAGCGTACGCGAGGAAAAATCATGCACCAGCACCTGGTTGGCAATACTGCGGATCAGCACCGGCATATTGTCGGTGTGATAGAGGCTCGCCATCGCCGCGCCGTCATTCATGGCGATGCGGTACACAAAGCGGACATCCATATTCATGATTTGAAAACTTTGCCTGTCACGGGTGGCACTGGCGATGATTTGTGATTTATCGCTGCTGTGGCCGGAGTCCCACAGACGGTTTGCGCTTTCAGGCGCCGGGCCTTCGGCGGTATCAGCCACCGTGACCGGTGTGGTGGTGACCGGTTCTTCGGAACCGGTGGTGAGTTCATGTACTTCGCCGTTATCAACCATCAGCGTACGGCCAAATGGCCACGGCAGACCCGCATGTAAACCGGGTTGTCGGACCGCCACCGGTTTGCCGAAGGATTCATAAATTCCGCGCTGGGTCAGCGGCACCTCGCTGATGCCCGTCAGCAGCCAACCGGTCAGCAACAAGATTGCGGCCAGCGGTAACAGTGCACGGCGCATAAAATGAAACGCCCGGATCTGACGAAGATCGATACCAAAATGCTGATGCAGTTCGTTTTGCACAAACTGTAACGGACGCGGCGGCCAGCAAATCTGCGCGGCCAGCAGGCTGCCCGCAATAAACTCCGGCTCTTTATCCTCACGCGGCGGCGAAAACATCGCCATCAGCGCCCGCAGGAAAAGCTCCAGCGCCACCAACCCCGGTAATAATCCGGTGAGCATCAGCAGGTGAGCAGGCCACACCGAAGCCTCACGGGCAAACATCAGGGCTAATGCACTCAGCAAAAACACGCCAATCATCATGCGCATCATCGGTGCGAGCTTTGCCGCTTCCGGCCATTCCAGCGGGTTTTTTAGCGTCCAGTGACGCTCCAGAACCAGTACAGCAAAGGCGCAGAGAATGAATACCGAACCGGCAAAATACCCCGCCTCACCGGCGTCATTGGCCGGTATTGGCAACTGCCATAACACACTGATGAGCACAATTGCGGCAAACGCAGGAAGCGCCTGGAAGAACACATGCGCGTCAACATAACGTAAAACAGGACGCATCCAGGGGCGGGAAATCAGACGTTGGGAAAATCCGGAAGACGCTTCCGGCATGGCGGTTTCAACAGCAGGCGCAAATTGTTGCGTCCGCCAGCGGGAGATACGCCGGGCACATTGCAGGGAGGCAGCGCAAACCCACATCGCCGCCATGATGTTGCCGGTCACCCAGGGCCACACCGATGCCGGAGAGACCAGATACAGCATCAGCAAGATCAGATACATCACGCTGCTGATCACCATAATGGGGTTGATCAGCCCGCTCAGCCAACGCGTGTGGGTGGCGGCAGACTGAAAGCGCAGCTGTTTACTGGCGTTATCCGTCCCGGATACTTTGTCTGTACTCATGTCCGCTCCGGCAGTGGAAAAAATACCCCGCAGCGCAGGCCTGAAGCCAGTTAGTGCGAAGTTGACCGGGCGTAACGGTATAACATTACAGAATTTTCAGCGATATGAATTTGGCCGCTTTTTTGCCCCGAATTGTAAGCATTTATCTTTAAAGGGCCACAAGCGGGTGAATAACGAAAAAAGTGCCGTTTTTAAGCGACACCTTTGAGGTTTCAGAGATTATCTTCAGCCACGTAATATTGCGGATCGTCGAGTTCGTGAGAACAGAATGGCCCGGCTTTTTTGAGCAAACTCACGCAATCATTGCTCAGATGACGCAGGCGAATGGTTTTACCGGCATCGAGATAGCGCGTGGTCAGTTTATCAATCGCCTCCACTCCGCTCGAATCCATGACCCGCGTACCGGCAAAATCCAGCACCACATTTTGCGGATCGTTTTCAGGATTAAACAGCTCGGCAAAGGTCGCGGCAGATCCGAAGAACAGCGGCCCGTCCAGCTTATACACTGCCAGGTCGCCTTTAGTTTTATGCTCGCGCACACGGATACGCGCCTGCTGCCAGGCAAAAACCAGCGCAGAGATAATCACGCCACTGATCACCGCCACGGCAAGATCGGTGAAAATCGTGATGACGGTGACAATCAGCATCACCAGTACATCAGCTTTAGGCATGCGGCGAAGACGGCGCAGCGAACTCCACTCAAAGGTGTTGTAGCAGACAACCAGCATAATGCCCGCCAGCGCCGCGACCGGCAGCAAGCCAATATAACCGGACAAACTGACCACAAACAGGATCAGTAAAATGGCGCCGACTGTACCGGAAATTCGCCCCCGACCGCCGGAGGTGAAATTAATGATCGATTGCCCAATCATCGCGCAACCGGCGAAGCAACCGAACAAACCGCAAATCGTATTCCCCGCGCCCTGCGCAATACTTTCACGGTTGCCGTTGCCCTTCTGATGACCCATTTCATCAAGCACGGTCATCGTCAGCAGCGATTCAATCAGGCCAACCAGCGCTATCACTACCGCATAGGGCAGCACGACTTTCAGCATCTCAACATTGAAAGGCGCAACCGGCAGGCTGAAGTGTGGCAACGCCCCTGAAATATCTGCCAGGTCACCCACGCGCAAGGTGTGCAGGTTAAAACCGATCGCTACGGCCGAAACGACAATCAGCGCTGCCAGCGAAGAAGGAATAATTTTGGTCAGTTTCGGGAACAGCACCACCACCAGAATCGCCAGCAACACCAGTCCGTACATCAGCAGTCCCTGCCCGGCAATCATGTGCAACTGCGCCAGCATAATGACAATTGCCAGCCCGTTCACAAAGCCGTGAACCGCAGGTAACGGCACCAGCCGGATAAATTTCCCGAGGCGGAAAACACCAATCAGAATCTGAATCACCCCGGCAAAAATGGTCGCCCAAAGCACGTATCCCATACCGTGTTGTGCCGCCAGACTCATCAGCACCACCACAATGGATCCCGCTGCACCGGACACCATGCCCGGTTTACCGCCGAACAGTGCCGTCACCAGCCCGATAATAAACGCCGTGTGCAAACCGACAATCGGCGACAATCCGGCAACCAGTGAAAACCCGACCGCTTCGGGGACCATTGATACCGCCACCACAAATCCGGCCAGCGTTTCGTTCTTCATTTCAGACAACTTCAGACCACGCGGATTAAACATAAAACATCCGGTACATTTCCCGATCAGTTAAAAAATTGTGACAAGTATCTAAAAATGAACCAGGCGAGGCAAGGTTTATCCTGTGTACTGACAACAGTGGCGGCCACAAGCGGATCGAGATAAATGCGGTTCTCGTGTATAATGCGGGGAATTGTGGTCATTACATCGTGCGGTTATATTTAATCGTTTGATAATTAAGATATTAAGGTGAGAAAAACATGGGATTCAAATGCGGTATCGTCGGCCTGCCGAACGTCGGTAAATCTACTCTGTTCAATGCGCTGACCAAAGCGGGTATCGAAGCAGCAAACTTCCCGTTCTGCACCATCGAACCGAATACCGGTGTGGTACCAATGCCCGATCCGCGTCTCGACCAGTTGGCCGAGATTGTAAAACCGCAGCGTATCCTGCCAACCACCATGGAATTCGTGGACATCGCGGGTCTGGTCAAAGGCGCATCTAAAGGTGAAGGTCTGGGTAACCAGTTCCTGACTAACATCCGTGAAACTGAAGCCATCGGCCACGTTGTGCGTTGTTTCGAAAACGACAACATCATCCACGTTAACAACAAAGTGGATCCGGCTGATGACATCGAGGTTATCAATACCGAACTGGCATTATCTGACCTCGACACCTGCGAACGCGCGATTCACCGTGTGCAGAAACGTGCCAAAGGCGGTGACAAAGATGCGAAGGCAGAACTGGCCGCACTGGAAAAATGCCTGCCACAGTTGGAAAACGCTGGCATGCTGCGTGCACTGGATCTGACAGAGGAAGACAAAGCGGCCATCCGCTACCTGAGCTTCCTGACGCTGAAACCCACCATGTACATCGCCAACGTTAACGAAGACGGTTTCGAGAACAACCCTTACCTCGACGTCGTACGCAAAATCGCAGAGGCCGAAGGCTCCGTGGTCGTTGCTGTTTGTGCAGCGGTTGAATCTGACATCGCCGAACTCGACGACGCTGACCGTGAAGAATTCATGGCTGAACTGGGCATTGAAGAGCCGGGCCTGAACCGCGTGATCCGCGCCGGTTACGAACTGCTGAACCTGCAAACCTACTTCACCGCTGGCGTGAAAGAAGTTCGTGCATGGACCATCCCTGTCGGCGCAACGGCTCCGCAAGCCGCAGGTAAAATCCACACTGACTTCGAGAAAGGCTTCATCCGCGCACAAACCATCGCGTTCGAAGACTTCATCACCTACAAAGGTGAGCAAGGCGCAAAAGAAGCCGGCAAAATGCGTTCAGAAGGCAAAGACTACATCGTTAAAGATGGCGATGTGATGAACTTCCTGTTCAACGTCTGAACCGAACTTCAGTTTCCGCTCCACACAGAATCCACGCCCTTGCGTGGATTTTTCTTTTTTATCCCCCCCCTAAAATCGCCCTCAGCTCCCTCTTTTATTTCTCCTTCCGCTCTGTTACGGGATATATTAAGGGCACTATCGTAAATTTTCTCTTTGTAACGGGTAACATCTCAATGGCACTGATCCCAAAAAACTACCAGCGTCTGGAAAGCGGATATCGCGAGAAAGCGCTAAAAATCTATCCGTGGGTGTGCGGACGTTGTTCGCGGGAGTTTGTGTATTCAAACCTGCGTGAATTAACGGTTCACCATATCGACCATGATCATACCAATAATCCGGAAGATGGCAGTAACTGGGAGTTGTTGTGCCTGTATTGTCATGACCACGAACACTCGAAGTACACAGAAGCAGATCAGTACGGTTCAACGGTGGTGGCCGGTGAAGATGCGCAAGATGATGTCGGTGCCGCCACCTACAACCCGTTTGCCGATTTACAGGCGATGCTGAATAAGAAGAAATAGGGTCGATTCCGCTCCGCTCCTCCAGCAAAACTAAAAACCCCGGTATTCACCCAAATCCACGCGATGCCGTGGATTTTTTATGATGAACGAGGCGATTTACGCCACATAAGTTAGTCCCCTGATATTTTTCTTGCATCCCAAAACGCCATGCGCATAATCGCAAATTCAAATAATAATGATTCTCAGTCCTTTTTACATTAGGGTTACATTATGCGCGAAAAAATTTCACCCACAGGGTTTAAACCGACCCTGCTGGCACTCTTCGTCAGCGTAAGCTGCATGCCTGCGATGGCGGCCACCGCCCCTGCTCCGGCGACCAGCTCAACGGCGGCGACAGGCGATACCATGACTATCGTCAGTACGCGGGATAATGAATTCAAACCCGGCGGCAATGAGCTGGTTCCGGCCTATCTGGACGGTCAGGTGGCGCATGGTGGTCGCCTCGGCATGCTTGGCGAACAGAAGGCAATGGATGTGCCGTTTAACGTCATCGGCTTCACGTCAAAACTGATTCAGGATCAGCAGGCGCGGACCATTGCTGACGTGGTGCGCAATGATGCCACCGTCCAGAACGTGCAGGGATACGGCAACTTCGCCGAAACCTACCGCATTCGTGGCTTCCAGCTCGATGGCGATGACATGACGTATGGCGGATTGCCGGGCGTGGTGCCGCGTCAGGTGATGGATGCGTCGTTAATCGACCGCGTAGAAATCTTTAAAGGTGCGAACGGATTACTGAACGGCGCGGCGACAAGTGGCGTAGGCGGCATGATCAACCTCGAGCCGAAGCATGCGGATGACGCGCCACTGACCCGTGTCGGCGTGGATTACACCTCCTCTTCTCAGGTTGGTGGCACCCTGGATCTGGGCCGTCGTTTTGGCGATGACAACCAGTTCGGTGTCCGTCTGAATGCCGTTAACCGTGAAGGCGAAACCGGTATTGATGGTGAGAAAAAACGCACCACCGCAGCCTCACTGGGCCTCGATTATCGCGGTGACCGCCTTCGTACCTCTGTGGACATGGGCTATCAAAAGAAAACCTTCCACGACGCCCGTCTTGGCGTGAATATCAGTGGTGTGGATTTCATCCCGGAAGTGCCGTCCAACAGTCACAATTACAGTCAGGACTGGGTATACAGCAATATTGAGTCCGAATTTGGTATGGCCAAAGCGGAATATGATGTGACTGATGACTGGACAGTGTATGGCGGCGTTGGCGCACAGCATTCGCATGAAACCGGCGACTATGCTTCCCCTGCGCTGAAAGATGCTGACGGAACGGCAACGATTGGTCGTCTGGATACCAACCGCATCATCAATAATTTCAGCGGAATGGCGGGAGTTCGCGGCAATTTCGATACCGCCTTCATCACCCACAAGGTGAATTTTGGTTATTCCGCCCTGACTTCACGCAATAATACGGCGTGGCGTATGGCCTACGGTGCCAATGCTGAAAACACCAATATTTATCACACCACGAATGTCCCGAACCCGACACCTAATCTGTCTGGCGGTAATTATGACGACCCGCTGACCACCGGGCGTAACCGGACTCAGGGCTATCTGTTAACCGACACGCTGGGCATCCTGGATGATACCCTGTTGTTCACCGTCGGCGCACGTCATCAGAAAGTGATCGTCCGTAATTACAGCAATGCGACCGGCGCTGAAGACGTGTCATCACGTTACAGCGACAGCCGCTGGATGCCGACGTACGGGGTTGTGTATAAACCGTGGCAGGTGATTTCCCTGTACGCCAACCACACCGAGTCTTTACAGCCGGGCGATGTGGCACCGAATAACGCGAAAAACTACGGTTCAACCACCGGCATTGCCCATTCAAAACAGAACGAAGTGGGTGTAAAAGCGGACTTCGGGCGTGCAGGCGGTTCACTGGCATTATTTGAAATCAAAAAACCGTCAGGCATTTTGGACAGCAATAAATTCTACAATCTGGACGGTGAACAACGTAACCGGGGCGTGGAGCTGAACGTCTTTGGCGAACCGGTGCTGGGCCTGCGTCTCAACGGCAGCGCGACCTGGATTGATCCGGAAATGACCAAAACCGAAGACAACACCTATAACGGTAAAGATGCGATTGGCGTGCCGCGCTACAACCTGGTGCTGGGTGCGGAATATGACATCAAACCGGTTGACGGCCTGACGGCCACCGCGCTGGTGAACCATTCCGGCTCACAGTGGGCAGACTCAGCCAACACGAAGAAAATCGACGCTTATTCCGTTCTGGATCTTGGCGTGCGTTACCGCACCAAAATCAACCAGAATGATATGGTCTGGCGTGCTGGTGTTGATAACGTGACCAATGAAAAATACTGGTCAAATATCGACAGCACCGGAACCTATATTTATCAGGGAAAAACGCGCGCGCTCAAAGTCTCCATGACGTACGACTTCTGATACGGATATAATCTGATACGGATATAAAAAGGGGATGCATTCAGCATCCCCTTTTTTATTGCCGTGCGAATTTTTTATTGGCTGTTTTCCGGCAGCGGTAAACTGACCGTGACCATCAGCCCGCCCTGTGTTTGCTTCGTCGCATGGATCCCCCCGCCGTGCGCTTCACAAATCGCACGGGCGATGGATAAACCCAATCCGCTGCCCCCGGAATGTCGTGCGCGGGAAGAGTCCGCCCGGCTGAAGCGTTCAAACATAACAGGCAGAAAACTGTCATCCACACCCGGACCCTTGTCCCGGAACGTTATGTCATAACCGCCATTGCGGGGCGCGATGGCGATGTCCAGACGCCGTCCTTCCTGCGCATAACGCAGCGCATTTTCCATCAGAATGGTAAATACCTGCCCGAGCCGGAACGGGTCACCGACATAACGGCACGGCGTCTCCGGCGTCAGGGCGATGTCAAAACCGGCTTTCGTCGACTGAGGTTTCAGCCAGGTCATCCGCTCGCGCAGCAGATCTGCCAGATCCAGTTCTGTCTTGCTGAGGTTAAGCTGACCGGCATCCGCCAGCGACAGCAGATGCAGTTCGTCGATCAGACGGTTCAGATGCAAAAGCTGTGTCATCACCATCTGCAACTGCTGCGGCTCCGGGCGGAAAACACCGTCCAGCATGCCCTGTAAACGCCCCACCGCCGCCGTGAGCGGTGAGCGCAGTTCATGCGCCATCGCCACATGGGAGGCCCGCAGCTCACGCTCATAACGCGAAAGTTGCAACATCATGGCGTTAAAATCATCGGTGAACTGAATCAGTTCCGCCGGCGCATTTTTCACCGGCTCAGCCCGCGTATTAAAATCTCCCTGCGTGACCGCACGCGCCACCTGGGCCAGACGGCTGAATTGTGACGAAAGCGGTCGCGCGGCTTTTAATCCCAAAATAGCGATAAACGGCGTCACCACGACGACCAGGATGCCAACCATGATCCAGTCGGCCGAGGCGATGGAGGGATCGGAGTAACGCGCCCCCCAGCCCTGATCGACAATCTCATGAAACCGCGCAAGATTAAGATCCGGATTATCCCGCAGCACGTAAAACTCTGCCCTGAGTGCGGGAGACATATGGTGCAATACCCAAAGATTCTCAATGACAAAACGCAGCCACATGCACAGAGCAATCACAACGACACTGCCGATGGCCAGCGTCAGGATCCGCACACAAATCCAGCGCCACAGGGACTGATAGTGAGAGTGGTGGTTCATGGCTGTCTGAACCGGTAACCGACGCCGCGCACATTAACTAACACGTTAACGATGCCTGCAGATTCGAGTTTTTTACGCAAATTATAGACATGCGTATCGACCACCCTTTCCAGCGCCTCGCTTTCCGGCAGGCAATGCTCCAGCAAATACTGACGTGAGAACGGGCGTGTTGGTGCCCGCATTAATGTGCTCAGTACGCCAAATTCTGTCGGGGTTAGATCAAGATAATGCGGTTCGCCCGAGGCAGAGCTAACCGCCGCCGTCAGCGCCCCGACATCCACGTCGAGACCCTGCCAGCGCAACACAGCAGACGTGTTGTTTTCGTCTGTCGCCACACGACGCAGTACCGCCTGCACCCGCGCCACCACCTCACCGGGGTTGTAAGGTTTGACCACATAATCATCCGCACCGAAGCGCAGCGCGCCAATTTTATCGGGCATGTCGCCCATCGCCGTCACCATAATCACCGGCGTGCTGCTTTCACGCCGCAGCGATGCCAGCACATCAGTGCCGCGCATCCCGGGCAGCATCACATCCAGCAAAATGAGATCCGGCTTCCAGCGCAGCGCATGCTCCAGCCCGGAAACACCGTCACCGGCAATCTGTACGTCATATCCTTCGCGTTTTAAATACGCATCGAGAACGTCTGCCGCATCGGCATCATCTTCAATAATCAGGATCCGCTTTGTTTGCATTGAGTCGCCCTGGCTGTTTCATCATAAATTCCCGGCAGTTTACTGACCCTGCCTCTCCCGACTTCCGGTTTCAGATGCGGCTGCAATCCGCTACGAACCATACGTTTAGATGATGAGGAATCACAATGATATCCAGAAAACTAATGCTTCACATTACCTGTTTACGCATTTTCTGCCCGGCTCCCCAGTTCGACCACCACCTGATGCTCGTTACCGTCATCCGTCAGCGGGATCAGATCACCGTCCAGGGCATGGCCATCCAGCGTGACACAGTAGTCGCCTGTGTTGTGCCGCACCGTTATCAGGTAACGGCTGCTGCCTTGCTGATACGTCACCGTGATTTCCGGCCACAGCGCAGGCAATTTGCTGTGGATGGCGATAGCATCGCCATGGCGTGTAATGCCCAGCAATGATTCGGTGATCAACCGGTATGTCCAGCCCGCAGAACCAGTATACCAGCTCCAGCCCGCGCGACCGCTGTGCGGATCTACCGAATAAATATCGGCGGAAATCACATACGGTTCCCCTTTATAGCGGCTGACCGCCTCCGGCGTGAGGCTGTGATTGATCGGGTTAATCATCGACATCAGTTCCCAGGCTCGTTCGGTGTTGCCCTGTCGGGCAAACGCCATCACCGCCCAGATAGCTCCGTGGGTATACTGCCCGCCGTTTTCACGCACACCCGGCAGATATCCGCGGATATACCCCGGATTCGGGCCGTTGCCGTCAAATGGTGGCGTCAGTAATCTGATCAACCCCGCATCGTTATCGACCAGACGCTGATCGACTGACCGCATGGCGCTGGCGGTGCGTTCAGGTGTACCGGCTCCGGAAAGCACCGACCAACTTTGCGCGATAGCATCTATCTGGCATTCGTCGTTCATATGCGAACCCAGCGTTTCACCGCTGTCGAAATAACCGCGCAGATACCACTCACCGTCCCACGCATGGTTGTTGAGGTTTTGCTTCAGCAGCGCCGACTGCTCGCGGCACAGGGTGGCGATAGCGATGTCCTGGCGCTCTTCTGCCAGTGCGCCATAACGTTGCAGAACGTCGTAGAGGAAAAAGCCCAGCCAGACACTTTCCCCGCGCCCGCCCAGCCCCACCAGATTCATGCCGTCATTCCAGTCTCCCGCGCCCATCAGCGGCAGTCCGTGCTCACCCATTTTCAGACCATGCTTCAGCGCACGCACACCGTGCTGCCAGAGACTTTCCTGCGTTGCGCTGACCTGCGGTTGCTCGTAGAACGACTCCTCACCTGCCTCCAGCAAACGTGCCTCGAGATAAGGCACGGATTCTTCGGCAATGCCATGATCGCCGGTGACCGTGATGTAATGGCTGATGGCCAGCGGCAGCCAGAGATAGTCGTCAGAACAGCGGGTACGCACGCCGTTGCCGGTTGGCGGATGCCACCAGTGCTGGACATCGCCTTCAATGAACTGCCTCGACGCACATAAGAGGATCTGTTCGCGCATCCGTTCCGGCGCCGCGTGGCTTAGCGCCAGCGTATCCTGCAACTGGTCACGGAAACCGAACGCCCCGCCGGACTGATAATAGCCGCTGCGCGCCAGGATCCGGCTGGCTAAGGTCTGGTAAATCAGCCAGCCGTTGGCGAGCAAATCAACCGATTTATCCGGCGTGGTGATCTGAATTTTATCCAGCACCTGATGCCAGTGATGATGAATGCGATCCAGCTCAGCCTGCGCCGCGCCTTCCTCAAGATACTGATGAATGAGCGCTTCGGCATCTGCGGCATTCTGCCCCAGACCCAGCGCGAAAATAAAGGTGCGCTGGTCGCCGTCGATAAGCGTTGTGGCCGACTGCACCGCGCCACAAGGATCCAGCGCCGCACCGGTTTTATCGGAAAGACGCTGATTTTTCATGGCTGCGGGCATGGCCGCAGAACCGGTGCGACCAAAGAACTCGCGACGGTCACCGCTGACCGAGCAATGTGCGCCGGTGACCGCAAAGAAAGCGGTGCGTTCAGAGCCGTTGCTGGTGTAATGATTGGTCGCCAGTACGCCGCAACCTTTTACCACGTGCGCTGCCGAGGTCACGATATGCATCGCGGACTTGGCACGTAAATCCGCCATCACCCATTCGGCATAACCGGTCACCGACAATCTGCGCGGCCTGCCGGAGAGGTTAGTCAGGGTCATGATAATCAGTTTGACCGGCGCATGTTCGGCAACTAATACCGTCATTTCACTGGAAATGCCCCGCTCGGTATGTTCGAAGCAACTGTAACCGAAACCATGGCGGGTGACGTAACCGCCGATGCCGCGAACCGGTAACGGTGCAGGCGACCAGACGCTGCCGCTGTCCTCATCGCGCAGATAAAAGGCTTCGCCGGAACTGTCGCTGACCGGGTCATTTTCCCACGGCGTTAAGCGGTATTCGTGGGCATTTTCATACCAGGTATACGCCTGCGCGCTTTCTGAAATCACCGTACCAAAGCTGGCATTTGCCAGCACGTTCGACCACGGGGCAGGCGTGGTCTGACCTTCGTTAAGCACAATCTGATATTCACGACCATCCGGCGAGAACCCGCCCAGCCCGTTGAAACAGGCCAGTTCACGTGGCGGCGACATCACCGGCTGACTGTCATTGACCGTACGCACCGGCACCAACGCAGGCAGGGAAACGAGCGGTGTTTGTGTCCGCTGATTCAGCTGATCGTCCAGACTGCCACGGCGGTCGTCGATCACCACATGCGCCACGCTCATCAGCAGCATGCGGTCATCCGGTGTCATCTGCTCGCCGTTACGCACGAAAATTCCGCCCGGAATATCGGTCTGGCTGGACCCCGCGCCGGATGCCACCAGGCTGAGGATCTGGTTTTGCAGCGCCTGCTGATAACCGCCGGAATCATTACACAACAGCACCAGATCGACTTTTAATCCTTTCAGACGCCAGTAATGGTGCGCACGGATCAGCAACGTCACCAGCCCGATATTTTCGTTGCTGGTCATGGTCAGCAGTACAATCGGCAGATCGCCGGAAAGCGACTGTCCCCACAGACCGGATTGCCCGCGACGGTTGGCGGCGACCGACTGTGCATCGCCGCGCATTTCCTGACTGGCAAAAATCAGCGCCCCCGCCAGACGGTTAAACAGCCCGGCATCATCTTCCGAGGCATTAAGCTGGCGCAGCACTACCTGACTGTGCGACCAGGCGATTTCAAATACCCGGTCAGCAATATGATGGTCGCGATATTTTTCCAGCAACATCAGGCTTTGCAGGCGCGTGTCGCTGATGCCGTAAACCATGTCGATAATCACCGGCACACCGGGTCTGAGCCGGATGCGCTGACGAATCGCCATCACCGGATCCAGCACCGCACCGGCACTGTTACCGAGTGTTCCGCCCTTCTGCATTGCCTGCGGACTGGCGGCGGTGTTGCCACGCCCGATAAAGGCCGCGCGATCGGTTTCAAATGACGTTTCCCGTTCCACCGCACCGTGGATAGCCATCATGTGGAACATCCACGGACAGGCTTCATCCGGTTCGCGTGGTCGCCGGTGACACAGAATCCCCTCCTGCGCAGGCACCAGTTCGGTTTGTACAAACAAATTACTGAACGCAGGATGGGCCGCGTCGTTGGCGGCGGGTGCCAGCACCACTTCGGCATACGTGGTGATATCCAGCGTACGCGAATGGCGGCCATTATGTGTGACCGTCATACGGCGGATTTCGACGTCATCTTCCGGTGATACCACGATATGCGTCTGCAGGGTCAGCAGGCCGCGGGTACGGGTAAACTCTGCGCCAAAATCGGTCAGCACCGCGTGGTAGGTTCCCTTCTGTTTACCGAGCGGTTGCCAGGTATTACTGGTCACTGCACCCGATTCAGGATCGCTGACGTAGCAGAAGATGCCGCGGTTATCGCGGGTGGCATCTTCGCGCCAGCGGGTCAGGGTCAGGTCTTTCCAGCGACTGACACTGCCGCCCGCCTGCGTGACCATCAGATGGTAATGGGTATTGGAAAGCAGCTGAATTTCCGGCGACGGGCTGTCGACGTCGGTGAATTCACGCAATTCCACGTTCACTTTTTGCAGCATATTGTCGTGCGATTCGAAGTGACGACGCGGGCTGTAAAGCTCGACGGCATCCGGCACGCGTTCCTGTAACAGTAAACGGGCGGACTGGAACGCCGCGTTGGCCGCAAAGCGTGCGGTCATCGGCGCGCCGAGCAACACGTTAGCCAGCGCCAGGAATCCCATGCCCTGGTGGTGCGCCATGTAGGAACGCACCACGATGTAAATCTGCCCGCGCACCAGACGTGACGGGCTGTAATCCAGTGCATCATAGAAACCGTATTCACCGCGGGCGCCGCAATTCTCCAGTTCCAGCAGATTCACACAGGCTTCCTGCGGGCGGATCATCAGCGCCATCATCGTTGCGTAAGGCGCGACGACCATATCTTCACCCAGGCCGCGTTTAAGACCGAGGCCCGGCACACCGAAGGCGTGATACTGGTAGTTCTGGTTGAGATCAAAGGCCGCATACGCTGATTCAGAAATCCCCCAGGGCACGTTATTTTCTTTACCCCAGGCAATTTGCCGGTCAACGGCGGTCTGACACATCTGCACCAGCAGCGTATCGGGATACGCTGGCATCACCAGTTGTGGCATCAGATATTCAAACATTGAGCCGCTCCACGACATCAGCGACGGCTGTTTGTCGATCACGGTGAACAGACGCCCGAGGGCGAACCAGCTTTTTTGCGGCAACTGATTGGTGGCGATGGTGACGTAATTCGTCAGACGGATTTCCGAAGGCAGCAGATCGTACTTTCCGCTGTCCATTTTATGGGCGTCACAATTGTAACCGACGGTCAGCAGGTGGGTATTTTTGTCATACAGGAAGCGGAAATCCATGTGCGCATGCTCGTTCAGGCGCTGTTCGAGTTCACCGATGATGTCCAGCCGCTGACGCGCCAGCCCGATAGTGCGGGATAACAGCGGTGACATCCGGGCATCCTGTTGCGCCAGCCAGTGCAGCGTTGGCAGAGGTTGGTTTTGAGCCTCCGCCGGCAGCGCACCATAAAAATCTGACCACTCTTTAATGCCGGTCGCGAGCTGTGTTGCCAGCCGTTGTTGCCAGCCCTGCGCCGACGCAGCGATCAGGCCGTGCATATCCTGCAGGTAGGTAATACTTTCAGCGGCTTTGGCTGCGGTGGCCTGTTTCAGGCTTTCCCGCAGTTTAGTCATCAGCGGTTCATCGGTCTGGCTTTCCGCCATGTTCAGCGTATCGGCCAGCCCGGCCAGCCACGCGGTCATATTCAGCGCGGGCTGCGTGCGCCATAACCGTAATCCACTGCTGAGCGTCAGCAGATGCCCGGCCAGATTGCCGCTGTCAACGCTGGAAATGTAGCGCGGATTGAGCGGTGCCAGCGTGCGCGTGTCGTACCAGTTATAAAGATGACCCCGAAAATGCTCGAGTTTATCCAGCGTATCGAGTGTCTGGCTGGTACGTTCCAGCACCTCACCCTGCGTAATGTAGCCGAAATCCCACGCGGTGATATTCGCCAGCAACGACAGACTAATGTTGGTTGGCGAGGTACGGTGCGCAATCACCGGCTGCGGAATTTCCTGGAAATTGTCGGGCGGCAGCCAGTTTTCCTCAGCGTTGACGAACGTTTCGAAAAAGTACCAGGTTTCACGTGCGGTCTGACGGAGGAAACGCTGTTGCTGCGCATCAATGCCCGGTTTCTGCCTGACGGCAGGCCGGCTCATCCAGCACATCACCAGCGGCGCGACAAGCCACAGCAGACCCAGCGGCAAGGCAAACCACAGTAACGGCGGATGCGCACCGGCGGCCAGTATAATCACGGCCACACCTGCCAGCAGATTCGCCCACATCCGGCGATAGAAATAGACCTGCGAGTGCGCACGGGATTTCTCGCCGATATTCACACTCGCCCATTCATGCAACATCCTGTGGCTGACATTCAGCCGCCACAAGGTCAGCAAAATGGCGTGTATTGAATACACGGCTTCGTGCGGCAGAGTCATTAACTGGAGCAAAATCCGCGAACAACGGCTGAGGGTAGCGGATGCCACACTTTTCAGATGGGCAATGACCTTGCGGCGTGAGCCTTTGTTGAAGAGATCCAGCACCAGCGCGACCACCACCGGGAAAAGCAGCATACTGGCGATAAAGCCCAGCCAGTAAAGCTTGTTCGGCACCAGCAACAGCGTGCAAAAAATGAGGGTCAGCAGCGCGGGAGCGATAAGGCTGCGGCGCAGGTTATCGAACAATTTCCAGCGGGAAAGCGTGGTCAGCGGGTTGCGGGTCCGCGTGCCATCTTCCTGCGTGACACGAAAACCCAGCCAGTTCAGCAATTGCCAGTCGCCACGGATCCAGCGGGTTTTACGCGCCACATCCGCCAGATAATGATCCGGATACTGCTCGTATAACACCACATCGCTGAGCATGCCCGAACGCGCATAACACCCTTCCAGCAGGTCGTGACTGAGCACTAAATTTTCCGGGCAGGTATTTTCTGTTGCCCGGATGAACATATCAACGTCGTAAATCCCTTTGCCGACAAATGAGCCTTCGCCGAATAAGTCCTGATAGATATCGGAGGACATCGACGAATACGGATCATTGCCCGGCACGCTGCTGCATAATGCGGCGTAACGCCCCTGCCCGTTTTCGGGGATTTCTTCGGCCAGGCGGGGCTGAAGAATGGCGTAACCCGAAATCACCCGCTGGCGTTCAGTGTCATAAACCGGATGATTGAGCGGATGGGCCATGGCGGCGACCAGCTGATGTGCAGTCGCACGCGGCAGCACCGTGTCGCTGTCGAGGGTGATCACGTATTTCACCTGGCGCAGTTGCGCCTGTGTGCGGCCTTCCACCCGGGAGAACGGCTCACCTTCGCCGCGCAACCAGCGGTTCAGCGCATTCAGCTTGCCGCGTTTGCGCTCATATCCCATCCACACGCTCTGCGCCGCATTCATTTCACTGTCGCGATGCAACAACGTAAATAACGGCCCTTGTGCGTCGGTATAGCGTCGGTTGAGGGTCTGGATCTGCTGCGTGGCGTAGCTCAGCAACGCATCGTTGTCCTCGTTGTGCTGTTCAGGGTTGTCGTGAAAATCGGTGAGCAGCGCAAAATTCAGGTGTGACAGAACATTGCCGAGATAACAGACTTCGAGGCTGCTGATCAGTGCATCAATATTTTTCCGGCTACCCAGCAGACAGGGGATCACTACCAGGGTACTGGCGTGTTCCGGGATGCCGCCGACGAATTCCAGTCGGGGCAGCGGTTGCGGTGTGCGGCTACGGGTGGTGATTTCACTGAGCAGATTCAGCGCAAACTGGCTGGCGACCAGCACTACCGGCCCCAGTAACAGCCACCATGCCCAGTGCATGCCGGGATGCACGGTGTGATATAGCACCTCGGCGGTGATGGCGGTGGTCAGCAGCAGCAGGCTGCCGAGCCACGAAAGCAGCGGTGTCTGGCTGAGGCGGCTGCGGATGCGGGTTTGCAGCGAAAACCTCACCTGCAAATCTTTCTCCAGCGTCTTGCGCCCGGCATCAATCAGATAGTAACCGACATGTTGTTGCTGAAAGGAATCCGTTGCCTGTTGTGCCAGCGCCACCGCGCGGCTGGCGACAAACGCCTCATCGTGCAGGGAATGGCGCGACAACTGTTCAATCTGATGGCGGTAGTTATCGCGGGTATCAAAGTGCATGGAGGCATAAATACCGGCCGGATCCTCACGCAGGACTTTCTCTACCACGCTGAGGTTTTCGGCGAATTCTGCCCAGTCCATTTCGGTCAACTGCCGCAAACCCATAATGCTGTTGCTGACAGAAAGCTGGCTGGCAGCAAGCTGCTGATTAAATTTATCGATCACTTCACGCTGGGTCAGCCCGACTTCACTCAGCCGCTGCTCTACCCAGGTCAGCGGCAGCGCCAGCATCGAACCGTGCCCCTGCAACCGGCGCACCAGTTCGGCCACGAAAGCGCTGCTACGCGGCGGATTGGTGCGCGCCATATCAGCAATCACGATGATCTGACTCGCGGGATCGTTTTCCGCGCTGTCCTGCAATTTATTGACCCAGAAATCGGCCAGATTACGTTCCTGCTGCGCATTCGCCACTTCTATACTGACCCGGCGTAAATTCTCGATCAGCGCCAGACGCAGCATACCCGGAAACGCCCATAACTCCCCGAGCGTCAGCGGGCGCACACTCTGATAAGTCGAGAGAAAACGGGTCAGGGTTTTGATGTCCCACAGGCCGTCGCTGTGGCTGACAACCTCGGTCGCAATGTCATAAATGCGCGGGCAGGAATGCGGTAAACCCAGTGAAGGCAACCCCTTGCCAAAGTTTTTCGGTAACAGCTGGCGCACCAGACGGATTTGTTCTTCGATCAGATAGAAGTTATCGAGTAACCATTCACCGGCCGGGGTAATGCCCGCTTTTTCTCCACTGCTGAGGATCAGGCAACTGCGCGTTAAAACCTTTTCGTTATCGTCGAGGCGCTTTAGCAGGTAGTAAGGAAGTTTTTTGCCGGAGAGTTTGTGGGAGAGTGCGAGTTTGCCGCCGAACCGTTCCATCTGATCTGCGGAGAAAAGCTCGGCGCTGATCGGTACGGGGTGCGCCAGTGCGCTGGCGCGATGACGCCGGGTATGGCTAATAACAGGGGGTGCTCTTTTAATTTTGAACCAGTTAATCACAGCATTTTTCATGTCAGCATACCTTAGGCGGACCCGATAAGGCAGTTGCCTGAGCTGCGATGAGAGTTCACTTGATAAGAAAATGGGTAAGGGACAGGGAGGCCGAAAAGATGAGTCACCCTCAGCGGGCAATTAGATTCATAGTAGCCTGTTTACAGGGATAGCGTTGAGTTTATTTTTTCGCCAGCGGCTGACAACTGTGTGCTAACCCTGCAAATTTTCACTGACGGCGGTCTTTATCAAGGCTCAAAAGTATAAACTCCCGGATTCGGTTCATGCGATTATCGGGCGGCTATTTGGGAATAATTGTCACAGGCAATCCCCCGCTTCCAAATTTATCCTTCAGGAAAAAAAGATGACGACCTTAAACGAAAAACTGGCATGGCGATACGCAACCAAGAAGTTTGATGCGGCCAAAACGGTTCCGGCTGAAAAGATTGAAAATATTATTGAGGCCGTGCGTCTGGCACCGACCTCAAGCGGTCTGCAACCCTTCGAACTGCTGGTAGTCACTAATCCGGATATCCGCGCAAAAATCCGCACCGTTGCCTGGGATCAGGCGCAGGTCACCGACTGTTCCCACCTGCTGGTGTTCGCGGCATGGGATGACATCACGCCAGAACGCGTGAACATGATGTTCGACCTGACCAACGAGGTTCGCGGTTTTAAAAACGAAGGCTGGGAAAACTACCGCCAGAAACTGCTGAGCATTGTCGCTGAACGCGGTACCGAAGCGAATTATCAGGCCGCTGCACGTCAGGCCTATATCGGTCTGGGCGCCGCGCTGATCGCCGCCGCGTTTGAAGAAGTGGATGCGACGCCAATGGAAGGGTTTGATCCTGCTGCCGTGGATGAAATCCTGGGCCTGAAAGACAAAAACCTGCGCAGCGTGGTGATCCTGCCGCTGGGCTACCGCGCCCACGAGGGCGACTGGCTGGTGAACCTGAAGAAAGTTCGCCGCAGCCGTGAAAACTTCGTCACCGAAATCAAGTAATATCAGGCCACCGGCCCTGTCCGGCCGGTGGCCTTCATACCCTAAACACAGACGTACCTTACTGATGACATCCTGATTTTATTATCATAAATCCCCCTGACTTCACGCTTATAAGGTCATTTACGGACGATAAAAGCTTTCCGCTGTGCCGTTGCCCAGAGTGATCACCCCCGCAAAAATCATAATAAGTAGCCCCATTATTTAAAAAAAACCTTATCCGGGCTAAATAGCCCCATCAGAGTGCCGATAACACATGCAGATAAATGATTTTACTGACTCTGTTAACTTATTTTGAGGTTGCATATGTTAAAGAAGCTTCGCAATAAGGCAAAAGTCGAGCTTTATGTATGGATAGGGATACTCATAGCAACCTATTTATTTTCCCTTTATTTTAATATGAATGAAGTTTTCTATTATTTTTTTAAGGCATATGAAGTCTATAATTTAGATGAAGTTTTCATCGCCCTGAATATAACGGGTTTTCTTGGGCTGATTTTTTCCTTTGTAAAAATAAAAGCAATGGAAAAGGAAATAGCAAGGAGAATGGAAGCTGAAAAGAATTTTCATTGGGTTGAATGTCATGATCCGGTAACAGGGCTGCCGAATACAATCATACTCAACTCCACCATCGCACAATATAACCACGAAAACAAAAGTAGTTTTGGTGTGTTCACCATTGAAATAAACAGACTGAAGGATATTAATGATATTTTCGGTCATGACTATCATGATGAGATATTTAAGATCGTAGCAGAAAGACTGCTGAATATTTTCCCTGGCTGTGTTTATAAATTAGCCGCCGATGATTTTCTTGTCCTGAGACCCAATATTGACAAAACCGACCTGACCTCACTGTCCGGGCGCGTTATGCGTAGCCTGTGTTCACCGGTTAATCTGGATGGATTTACCTTTAATATTTCTGCCAATATTGGTATTTCACGATCCCCGGAAGATTCGTGCGATCTTAAGAAAGTGATTCAACAATCCGATTGTGCAATGCATGTTGCTAAAAAAGCTGGCAGAGAGCAGATCAGGGCATTCTCTGCGAGCATGGAAGAATCTTTATTATCCATGGCACAACTGGAACGTGATTTTAAATCAGCCTTGAAAAACAAAGTTTTTGTGAGTCATTATCAGCCCTTAGTGGATCTAAAATCAGAAAAAATCATAGGCTTTGAAGCCCTTGCCCGATGGGAAATCTCGGCGGGAAAGTTCATCCCGCCGTCGAAGTTCATTGCGCTTGCTGAAGACACCGGAGCAATAACAGAACTGACAGAATATCTCTTGCGGGAGGCATGTCTTGAAGCGCTAAAATGGCCATCCGACAAACGGTTGTCCTTTAATCTTTCACCTTTACTTTTATGTGACAAAAATCTTAAATCAAGAATCATAGGTATTCTTGATGATGTGGGTTTCCCGCCAGAACAACTGGAAATTGAAGTCACGGAAAGCGCGCTGTTTAGCAACAGACATCTGGCCAGATATACACTTAAAAGACTCCGTGACGCAGGCGTTAAAATTGCTCTTGATGATTTTGGCACCGGATACTCAAGCCTTTCTCAGCTCTGTGACTTTCCCTTTGACACATTAAAAATTGATAAAAGTTTTATTGATACATTCCAGACTAATGAGAAACAAAATAAGATTGTTTGCTCTATTCTCTCCCTTGCCAACGCCCTCAACGTAAAAGTGGTTGCTGAAGGCATTGAATATAAAAGTCAGCTGATTATTTTACAGGAACTCGGCTGTGATATTGGTCAGGGCTATTTCCTCGGAAAACCGGTTCCTGCAGCAAATATTCATAAATCAATAAAATCGCCTTTAACTGAAGCTGAAAAGGTCACAGCGGAATGAAGCGGTGACCGGCGGGTGAACTGTTGTTCGGTCATCGTCATGCCCCACTGGTCGCCCTGCCATTCTTTCAGCAGTTCGAAACCAAAGGATTCATACAGACGTCGCGCAGCATGAAGGCCGCTGAAGGTCCAGAGCTGAACAGCGTCGAATCCGCGCCCGTCGCAAAACGCTATCGCTTCACTGAGCAGTTTTCTGCCCATGCCCGTTCCCCGGCAGCGGTCATCAAGAATAAACCAGCGCAGATGGGCTTCGTTATTTCCCAGATCCTGACCGTCGATAGCCACTGAACCGACCACCCGCCCGTTGCTGACCGCCAGCCAGACCTGGTTGCAGGGTTCATGCAAACGCCCGCAGAACGCTGCCAGTCCGCTGGCAACCTTTCCCTCGAAGAAATGCCCGAAATTGTAATTACTGGCGTAATACGTGCCGTGCATTTCCGCAATCCGGCCAATCATGCCCGGCTGATATCCCGTGACGATTTCAATGTTGTGTTGGGGCGCGACCGGGTCCCCGTCGCGACAACGTTCAAGGGCGCGGGCATACGCCGTCAGGCCTTTTGCGACGGCCTGTTGCTGCGCAGCATCCAGATTTTCCAGCGCCTTGATCACGCGCATCGCACCGTACTCATTGATCCGCCCGACCGTCTGCATGCCCTTTTCCGTCAGTATCAGTTGTTTCACTCTGGCATCATTTTCCGACGGCACTTCCTGCAGTTCACCCGCTGCCAGCAAACGGGCAAGCATGCGGCTGACGCTGGATTTTTCCAGCCCGAGGATCTGCACCAGTTGCGCGGCGGTCATGGCGCCCTGATTTTCAATTTCCACCAGGCTGTGTACGGCAGAAGGTGAATATTCTGTGGCCGCCAGCGTGGCATTCATAAAACCCAGCTCGCGTACCATAAGGCGCGAGGAGGAACGGATTTCTTCGATTAAGGCGTGGTCTGGCATGCGTTTACCCGGGATTTTGACTGATAGTTGTATAATACAACCATCATCCCCAGTGCACTGTCAATACCGCGATAAAGATTGTGCATGACAATCCGGCACGTTCTGTGCAGGATGAGTTTTTTCTTTCCGGGGATCATTCATGAGCGCAAAAACGGCATCGCTGGAAAGCCGTATCCGGCAGCAATGGGATCAGCTTTCGTTGCACGAACAACGTTTAGCCGACGTCCTGTTAGCCGCGCCGGGCCAGCTGGCGATGAATACCGCGACTGAACTGGCGCAGAGCGCGGGCGTATCCAAAGCGACCGCCACGCGATTCTTTCGCCATATCGGTTATGAAAGTTACGATGCTGCCCGCCGTCAGGCGCGTGAAATGCAAAACAGCGGCTCGCCTCTGTATCTTCAGGCCGCACCCAGCGCTTCGCCCCTGGGCACGCTGATACAAAATCATCTGGAAAAAGAGGTCTCCAGCCTGGTGAACACGTTCCGTTTACTGGAAGATGACCAGCTTGAAGCCTGCGTGGAGGCCATTGCCAACGCGAAACGTGTGGTGGTGATGGGCTGGCGTCACAGTCAGACCATCGCCATGCTGATTTACCGCGACCTGATCCACGTTCACCCCGACGTACGCCTGCTGCCGCGCGCCGGTGATTCGCTGGCAGAACATCTGGCAGCGCTTGGCCCGCAGGATGTGGTGATCTGCGTCGGGCTGCGCCGTCGTATGCCTGCACTGGAAACCGCCATGAGTGCCCTGGCTGACATGCAGGTGCCGATGCTGTATATCTCCGATGTGCTGGCGGGTAAACCGGCGAAATATGCCAACTGGGTCTTGCGCTGTCATACCGACGTTAATCTGATTTTCGACAGCACCGTGGCGCTTTCCGGCGTCTGTAACCTGCTCTGTTCACTGGTCGCCCGTCGCATGGGTAAAACCGGCAGCTACCATCTCGCCACCATCGAAACCCTGCACCAGAGCCTCGAAGAACTGGAGTAATGCGCCGCACTGGCGCAACGGCTGAACACTTATCCCCAAATCAGTGCAGCGGCGGATCTTTCCGCCGCTTTTTCATTCCTCCCGATGAAACCCAAGAAATATAAATATTAAAACAAGAAACATTTGTTTCTCATTGATTATGGAAGAAAAAAATGTTTCCCGTCATATTCAGGCTGCGAGTGATTAAAAAAGTGGCATGGAAACTGCTCTGTGGTCAGTGACATTTCACCAACACCAGGGAATCACCATAATGAAAAAAATAGCATTGCTGATCGCCGCTTTAATCACTGCTGGCGCGGCTGGCACCGCACAAGCTGATACGCTGTCAGACATCAAAAGCAGCGGTAAAATAACCGTCGGCATCGACCCGACCTTCCCACCTTATGAATTCACCAACGATAAAGGCGAGATCACCGGCTACAGCGTGGCGATCATGCAATCTTTCGCCAAAGACCTCGGCGTGAAACTGGAGTTTCAGAAAACCGCGTTCAGCGGCATTCTGCCCGGCCTGATCTCCGGCTCATTCAATGCCGAAGGTTCTTCTCTTAACGTCACCGCCGAACGCGCCAAAAAAGTGCTGTTCACGGTGCCTTACAGCAAAACCGTCAATGGTGTGCTGGTGCGCGAGGCCGATGTGAAAAAATTCAGCGGCAAAACGTTGTCGCCGGAACAGTTGTCTGGTCTGAGCGGAGCCGTGAAAAGCGCCAGCGTGCCGGAACAGTTGCTCAAGGGCTTTAACGAAACGCTGACCAAAGAAGGCAAGAAGCCGATCACCATCATCAGCGTGGATACGCTGGATCAGACCGTCAGCACGCTGATGACTAAACGCGCCGATTTCGTGTTTGACGACATTTCGGTGCTCGCACCGATCGTTAAAAAATACCCGAACAAAGTGGCTCAGGTTGGCGAAGCTGGCCCGTCACAGTGGATGGCGTGGGCAACACGTAAAGACGACACACGCCTGAACAAAGCCATCAGCGATCATATTTTGGCGATGCAGAAAGACGGCGAACTCACCACGCTGCAAAAACAGTATCTCGGCACCACCTTTACCGTGCCCGCCAGCGATTTCATTCCTCAGGAGTAAGTTATGTGCCAATCCCTGCTGACGGTGCCCGCCGGTCACGGCAAAACCTTTACCGTGAACAAAGGGCAATTTATTACCGTCATTGATGCCGAAGGTCAGCAGGCCGCCGATTTTGTGGCCGTGAATGCCGCTGATCTGAATGAAAAACTGTCGCCGGTGCATACGCGTCAGCATCTGCGCTCACTGTTCTTCAAACCCGGAGATGCGCTGTGGTCGAGTGAAAACCGCCCGATGTTGCGCATCATCGCCGACACCATTGGTATTCATGACGCCAATGTTCCGGCCTGCGACCGCACGCGTTTCAGTATCGATTTCGGTGTTGAAGGCCATCGCAACTGCGTCGATAACCTGCTTGAGGGCATGAAGGTACACGGCGTGACCTATTTCAGCCTGCCGGAACCGTTCAACCTGTTCCAGAACGGGCCGGTCACCGCCGATGGCCGCATGGAAGTCACTGACCCGAACAGTAAAGCCGGTGACTGTATTGTCTTTGAAGCGCTGTGTGACCTGATTTGCGCGGTGTCGTCCTGCCCGCAGGACATCATTCCCGGCAACGGTTTGCAGGTCACGCCGGTTGATATTCAGGTCAGCAATCATTACCACGGGGAGATTCAGCATGCTGTTAATGCGTGAGGCCTGGGCCGAAAGTGAAGTCCGTCCGCTGGCCGGGCCGGTGGATATCAAAGCCGGTGAGACGGGCTCCATTCGCGTGCTGCGCGGGCAACTGTTGCGCATCACGGCAGCGGGCGAAGGTGCGGTGGCCGCACTGTTTGGCTTCAGCCTGAGCGACCCTGCTGTCTGGCTGTCGGTTCATCACACCCGCGTATTCAGCAACAGCTATCTGCTGGGTTCTGGGATGCGTCTGGTGAATAACCGCCGTCGTCCGGTAATGGTGCTGGGCAAGGACAGCGTAAAACGCCACGACCTGCTGCTGCCGGGTTCGACCACCGCATGGCTGGCTGAGCGTGGTTATCAGGGGGATGGCTGCATTGAGTCGGTAAAAAGTGAACTGGCACGGCTGGGCATGAATGTGCCGAAACTGCCGGATCCCATCAATCTGTTCATGCACGTCCGGCTGACGCGAGAAGGTGATATTTTGCCGGAAACCAACCGCACGCAGCCGGGCGACAGCATTACCTGTCGCGTGGTGGCCGATACCGTCTTTGTGGTTTCTGCCTGCTGCACCGGTATTGAAGGCAACGATAAACCCGCGCCGCTGAAGCTTTCGGTCGCGGAAAATCTGTCAGCATTTGACGAGGAATAACGCATGTTGGGGCTGGATGACCAGGTGATTGCAGCACTTCCCGAATTAGGCCATGGCCTGCTGATGACGCTGACACTTACCTTACTGGCAGCGCTGCTGAGCCTGGTGTGCGGGCAAATCATCTGCTTTATCCAGCTACGCAATGCCTGGCTGTGGCGCGTCACCGGGCGGTTGTATGTCAGCCTGATGCGTGGCACACCGGCTATCGTGCAGCTCTTTGTGGTGTTCTTCACCCTGCCGCGTCTCGGCCTCGGCGGTCAGCCAATGCTGGCGGCGGTGCTGGCGATTGGCCTGAACAGCGGGGCGTACGTCGCGGAAATCTTGCGGGTTAATCAGAGTCTGGTGACCCGCGGACAACGTGAAGCGGCGCGCACGCTGGGGCTGAACCGCTGGCTGACGTGGTGGTATGTGATCAACCCGCAGGTGATCCGCGCCAGCCTGCCGATGCTGGTGAACGAGTTTACGATTTTGCTGAAAACTACGCCGCTGGCGTCCGTGGTGGCGCTGACCGAACTGACCTATGCCGGACAAATCGTTATCGCCCGCACTTACGACGCCACTCAGGTGCTGTTGCTGGTGTCAGCCGGGTATCTGCTGATCGCCCTGCCGCTGATCAGCGCGGTACGGCATCTGGAAGCCAAGCGGAGGATGGCGTAATGGACTGGCAGGCAATTCTTACCGCATTACCGTCGCTCGGCGCAGGCATGATTGCCACGTTAAAACTTTGTGCCATTGCGGCGATCTGCTCGCTGTTATGGGGCACGCTGATGGCCGTCGCGCTGATGCGTGCCCCGCCATTCTGGCAACGGTTGCTGCATCTTTACACCAGCCTGACGCTGGCGCTTCCACTGCTGATCGTTATTTATCTGCTCTATTTCGTCCTGCCGGAATACGACATCACCTTTACCTCGCCACAGGTCGGCGTGCTGGCACTGACGTTGTATTACGCGCCGTATATCGCGCAGGTCGTACGCTCGGCGATTGAGATGTTACCGCGCGGCCAGTGGGAAGCCTGTCGTGTTTTAGGGCTGAGCCGCACGGAACAACTTCGCGACGTGGTGTTGCCACAAACGCTGCCGCAGATGTTATCGCCACTGGTCGGGCTGATGATCGGCCTGATTAAAGACTCCGCCCTGCTGTCGATTGTATCGGTGCAGGAGTTTATGTACGCCGCCAGACAGGCGATTTCTGAGACTTACGCGCCGCTGGAGATTTATCTCACGGTCGCGCTGTGTTACTGGGTGCTGAACAGTCTGATTGACTGGCTGGCGCGCCATATTGAATTTCGCATGACGCGCTACCGTCGCAGCATGCAACATTAATCAGGAGAAAAAAATGTCGGCTGAATTTGAGCATCGTGACATCCAGTTGATTGCCGCCCGCCACGGTAAAGCCGTGCGTCTGGCGAAAGGTGAAGCCGTGCAGGTGGTGAATTTGTACGGCACCCAGGTGGTGGATTGCTGGGCGTATAACGCCGAAGACGTCAGTGAATATATGTGTATGGAAGCCACCCGTGTCTGGAACCAGCGGCTGAATCCGCAGGTCGGCGACAGCTTTATCACCAGCCAGCGCCACCCGATTCTGACGCTGGTCGCCGACACCTCACCCGGCGTGCACGACACCTTTATGGCCGCGTGCGATGCGCGTCGTTACGAGTTACTCGGCTGCACCGAACCGCACCGCAACTGCCACGACAACCTGTTTGAAGGCATGGCGGAACTGGGCGTAACACTGCCGCACGGCAATCTGGCCTCGTTCAACATCTTCATGAACATTCAGGTTCAGCCGGATGGCCGTACCCTGAAAACCTTGCCGGTGGTGACGCGCCCTGGCGACTACATTATCCTGCGCGCCGAAATGGACTGCTACGTCGCCTTCTCCGCCTGCCCGCAAGACATCGTCAGCATTCAGGGCCAGGGCGACAACACTCCGCGCGATGCCGAATTGCGCATTCTGACCGCAGGCTTCCCGCAGGTGAAATTGCAGGGCGCGTGGGTGCCAGAGGGGGTTTAAAGGCAGAAGAAAAGCCAAGCTCGCTGATGGCTTGATCAACGCTTCCCCCGGTGAAGGGGGAAGTTGGGTGGGGGTTTTAAACGTTATCTAAGCCTAAGCACATTTAAAATTTTTGAGGGGTAAAACCGCCCTTTTATCTTCTCGCAGGTTCCGGCCTTACTGCGCCTTCCAGCACTTCCCGTAATTCACTTTCGGTCATCCGCACACAATAAGACGGCATGCCGCGCTGGAAGCGCCAGCCTTCGGAAAGAGCGCCTGCATCGACGGCGTCAAAACCAAAGGCGTCATACAGCGCGATCACCGCCTTTTTCGTTTCCGCATCATCACCGGCTACGGGCAGAGCGCGACGTTGCGGGTCGCCAGCGGGTAAACCGTCGTTTTCGAGATCGGTCATCTGAATCGCATTGAATGCTTTGGTGATTTCTGAATGCGGCAGGAAGCCCGCGAGATATTCGCTGGTAGTCGTTGTCTGATCGTCCAGTTCTGCCACCTGACCGTCACGTTCAGGGTAATAATTTACGGCATCAATGACCGGTTTTCCGGCAATCTCCGCCACGGGCAGTTGTCCGATAGCCGTCAGCGGCACGGCAATCACCACGATATCGCCAAAAGCAGCCGCTTGCGTCGCGGTACCGATTTCGCAACCGATCATCGGCTTCAGGCTGAACAACGACTGAGGACCGCGAGAATTACTCAGCATCACCTGATGTCCGGCTTTGATCGCCAGTTTTGCCACCGCCCTGCCTACGAACCCTGCACCCAAAATGCCTATTTTCATGATTCTTACCTTTCATTTTGTTGTCGATAGGGTAAGAATAATTCCACACTGAACATTGATAAATCGCCACCACAGACATAAACAAACAACAAATAAGAGGGAATCATGGATCGCTTAACCAGCATGAATGTGTTCGTCAGAACCGCTGATCTGGGTTCTTTCGCGGCAGCAGCAGAAGCATTGCGTATTTCCCCGCAGATGGTGGCCAAACATATCGCCCGGCTGGAATCGCGGCTGGGGACGGCACTGATCAACCGCACGACGCGGCGTCAGCACCTGACAGACATCGGGCGCAGTTATTATGAGCGCTGTAAAATCGTGCTTTCAGAGGCCGAGGCAGCGGATGCTATCGCCCTCGAAATGAAAGTCACACCTTCCGGCACGTTACGGGTGAATGCGCCGGTCACCTTCGGCACATCGTCACTGGCGCCATTCATTACGCATTATCTGGCGCAGTATCCGGAGACGCAGATTGAACTGACGCTCAGCGACCGCATGGTCGATCCGGTCGAGGAAGGCTATGAGGTGATCCTGCGCATTGGCGAACTGAGTGACAGCCAGATGATTGCTTATCCGCTGCGGCCATACCGGCTGATTGCCTGTGCCTCGCCGGGCTATCTTGCACAAAATGGCGCACCGGAAACCCCGGCGGAACTGGCGACGCATTCCTGTCTGGTTTACGGAATCTGGTCGCCACAGGCCCCCTGCCGCTGGCAATTTTACCAGGACGGGAAAATGCAGGAAATCCATCCGCAGGGCCGTCTGCGCTCGAATGACTGGCGCGCACTGCTGCATGCTGCCGTCAGCGGATATGGCGTGACGCTGGGGCCGGAAGATGTGCTGCGCGAGGAGATCAACGCCGGACGACTGGTGCAGGTATTGCCTGATTACGACGGACCTTCAAGACCCATGCATATCCTCACACCCGCCGGTCTGCGACAGACCGTGAAGATCCGCAGTTTTATTCAGGCGGTGCGGGAGGCTTTCGGCTGAAACGACAAAATTGCTGATCTCGTTGTCAGCAATTTTTCATGCAAGTATTTATCAACAGACTCACTTTATCCTCATAAGGAATAATAAAGTATCGCTCACCAATGTTATAACGTGCTTCAACATCAATACCACTTTCAACTAAATAGGTTTTCAGTACTTTCACTGCCTGTGGAACATCTTTTACCTGAGTCCAGGTGACCTTTTCCTCTAAGAAGGTATTTTCATCACCACCTTGCACATAATAAATAGCATCACTGGAAATTTCAGGCGCATTTTTAATAACATCAGGCGTAAGATAATAATAGTCAACCCAGTTTGATTTGCGATATTCCCTTCCATCAGAAATATAACCCAACAAATACAAGCTTAATACTATATGGCACATGAACATCATAACTAATATTGCTATAAAACATCCGGACCACTTAACTATTTTTTGCATATAACCCTCTGTATGCACTTTAATTGACTCACCAGATCGGCATGGGGCTATCACCGCCAATGTAAAAATAGTCTGGGGACCTCGGATGATGAGGGAAAATAGGGTAATGTGAAGGCATTTTGAGTTCTGTATTTTTTTGGAACCCCTTTCTGAGGGACAAGTACACGTTTCCATTGAGTTTGTTTTTATCATCAAACATATTTTTCACTGGTCTGTTTAGATAACGATTAGATAAATACAAGCTCGATAAATCATTTAAAGGCTTGATATAATCTAACCATGAAAATTGGTAATGTCGCTGCGTTTACTCATATATCTCCATGCTATCACAGTATATTATGACAGACTGATTGAGGGACTCCAGGTATAATAACCCTGCCAGAAAGAGTCCCTGATTAATATTTTATAATTGCAGAAGTTATAGCGCAAAACCTTGAGGTAAACAAATACAAGATTTCTATTAAATATTTTTATCAATTTATGCAGATTATGATGTTAAACTTTTCAGCTTATCGTAACCCATAAAAAAACCCACGCTCACACGTGGGTTTTTCATTTTAAAGCATTAACCTTCTGTCGTTTACCGCTTCGCCAGCGCCGCCGCATTCTTACCGGCGAGAATGCCGAAGATAATGATATCGGCGACAGCGTTACCGCCGATGCGGTTTGCGCCATGGATGCCGCCGACCACTTCGCCTGCGGCCCAGGCACCGGTGATCACCTGTTTTTGCACATCAAGCACGGCGGTATCCGGGCTGATGGTCACACCGCCCATGGTGTGATGCACGCCCGGCGCGATGCGGATAGCAAAGAACGGCCCCTGATTGAGCGGATGGCGCAGCGCAGTGGTACGGCCAAAGTCTTCGTCCTTTTTCTCCACCACAAACAGATTGTAGCGCTGCAGGGTTTCCGACAACGTGTGAGGATCCATATTGAGTTTTACTGCCAGTTTCTCCGGCGTTGGCGCGCTTATCACAAAGCCTTTGGCGATATACTCGTCAGCCGCTCTGTTATTCGACCGCACCTGTTCATCGAAGATCACCCACGCACTTTTCTCCGGTAAGGCGATGATTTCAGCCGAGACTTTATCGCGGGTTTCCATCTCGTTATAGAAACGCTTTCCGGCCTGGCTGATCAGGATCGCGCCGCCGCCGCGAATGGCTTCGGAAATCAGATAAGACGTGGTCTGTTCCACCGTCGGGTGGATCTGGATTTCACCCATATCCACCGTGTCCGCGCCCAGTTTCTGTAGCAAGGCAATCCCGCTGCCGGTCGCACCCGCATGGTTGGTGGTCACAAAACCATCCAGTTCCGGGCGATATTTCACCACCATCTCGCGGTTAGCACTGAAACCGCCGGTGGCGACAATCACGCTTTTCGCATTCAGAATGCGGCTGTCATTATATTCATCCACCACTTTCACGCCGGTCACCACGCCGTTTTCGGACAGGATTTCGGCGACGGAGGTTTCAAGCAGCACTTCGATATCGCGCTTGTTGATATTTTTCACCAGGCCGCTGATCAGGAAACCACCAACGGCGGAACGATCCGCCGGACGGTGTGTACGGTCGATACTCATCCCGCCGGTGATGGTGATGTCATTCAGTTCAATCTCTTTCGCCGCCAGCCATTCGACGGCTTCCGGTGCCAGTTCCACAAACTCTCTCAGCAGCACCGGGTTGTTTTTGAACTTGCCGCCTTTCAGCGTTTCTTCATAGAACAGGTCTTTGCTGTCTTCGATGCCTTTCAGTTTCTGGAAACGGGTTTCTGCGGCGTTCATCCCGACGGAGGCTTTGATGGTATTGCCGCCGATAGTGGGCATCTTCTCGATAATGACCACATGCGCGCCTTCGTCGTGCGCCTGAATCGCTGCAGCCAGCCCTGCGCCGCCGCTGCCGATCACCACGACATCGTAGTTTTGCGGTGCCTGCGGGTTGCCGCCTTCTTCGATGACGTGTTCTTTGCTGGAAGTTGCCAGCGCGCGGGAAACGGCTTTTTTCAGCGCCTCACTCTGGGTGGTCGCACCGGTAATGGCATCGACGTGCGGGCTGTTGGCGACCAGCATGCGCGTACGCAGGCTTTCGAAGGTGGTCGTGAAATCGACGTCCAGCGAGTCATCTTTCACCAGCGCGATATCGGTAATACGGTCAGTGTCGAGCGTGACGCTGATTTTCAGTTTCAGCGCTTCGGCTTCGACTTTCTCCTGATACACCCCGGCTTTGTATTTACGGCCGGTGACGCTGGTGTCGCGGATCATGGCGTCAACCAGAGAGAAGCGCCACAGCGGTTCAGGGATGTTCAGTTCTTCGCGTTTATGGCTGTCGATAAACAGCTCAAGATGATCGTTATTGACGATGCGGTCAGCCCAGTCCGGATAAGCAATACAGGCTTTACCCACCGCGATCAGATCAAAACCGTATTCCAGCCCTTTTTCGGCATCAGCTTTATTGATCACGCCGCCGACGCCAATCACCGGCACTTTAGCCAGTGTTTCAGAGCGCATGGCACGGAATTTAGTGATCAGCGGCGTCGGGTCCTGCGTATCGACGATAGAGGGACGCAACAGTTGTCCGACCGAGAAATGCACATAGTCCAGCCCGCGCGCAGCGAGTTTTTCCAGCAGATACATCGTGTCGTCAAAACGGATGCCCGGCACTTCCAGCTCTTCCGGCGAAAAACGGTAGCCGATAATGAAGGAGGCGTCGGCAAAGCGCTCTGCCATTTTGTGGGTGATGTCGAGCACTTCCAGCGGGAAACGGGCGCGTTTGTCGCGGTCTCCGCCCCATTTGTCGGTGCGCTGGTTGGAATTCGGCGAGTAAAATTGCTGGATCAGATAGGTGTTTGCGCCGTGGATTTCCACACCATCGAAACCGGCTTTAATGGCGCGGTTAACGGCATCACCAAATTTGGTGATCATGGTTTCCACTTCTTCGCCGGTCAGTTCTTTTGGCCGGGTCGCGCCTTCACGGGGTGCAGCGATGGCGCTTGGGGCGACAGGCGTACGGCCGCCGATCAGCTCCGGTTCCACCATTCTGCCACCGTGGTAAATCTGTAAAATCGCTTTCGAGCCTTTGGATTTAATGGCATCGGCAATTTTCTTCAGACCGGCAATTTTATTGTCGCTGTCGATAGCGATAGCACCCGGAAACGCCGGGCCCATGCGGTCAATGAAGCAACATTCGACGATGATTGTGCCGATGCTGCCAGCACGGTCACGGTAATATTCCACCAGTTCACTGGTGACGGTACCGTCATAAAAGCCGGTGCAGGTAGTCATCGGGGCCATCAGCAGACGGTTTTTCAGTACCGCACCGTTTGGCAGCGTGAGCGGATTCAGTACCGGTGTCAGCTTATTCATTATGATCAACTCCGAAATCTGTAAGTCTTGAATTTTTCCATGACCGCATTACTTACCGTAAAAAACTACGTTTAATTAAGCAATCCGAAGCAGGCGAATATAGAAATCTGTTAGCTAATTTATTTGCATCAGGCGATGAAATTGGCGTTATAAACGTGCTGAAAACAGGAGTTGTTTATTTATCCGACACAGAAACCCATGCCACCTTCAATTGTTAATGATGAGTTGACAAAAATCAACATTAGAATAACATAAAAAATCTCACCTTCAAAATCATAGAGTTGACTGCTACAACTGGCGTTTACGCAAATTTACTCTACATTCACTTAAACGGATTATTTCGATAAATAAATAACCACACTTATTGTAATGATACCGTATTGATATAAGTGAATGTATTGCGTCATTCAGGCTAAGAATAAAAGTAACATCTTAATTTCGTCACAGTGGACCCACTGTCATTGCGTACCGCTTAACGCATTTAAGTTCGAAAGAAATTAATGGTTTTCCGAATCAGAACACCATCTTTGATAACCGTGGCGTAACGCTCACACTCAATTACGGGCAGACAAAATTTATGAAACCCACATCGACATTGAATGTTCCCGGCAAGGCCGATCCGGCCTCCGGGGGACTAAAAAAACGTCTGATTATGTTGTTCCTGCCGGTGCTGGTGGCGGTGCTTTTACTGCTGACGCCGGTCCCCGCCGGGCTTGAACCCTATGCGTGGCATTTCTTCGCCATCTTTGTCGGCGTGATTGTCGGCCTGATTTTCGAGCCCTTGCCCGGCGCCGTGATCGGCCTGACGGGCGTGGTGGTGATCGCCCTCTTCAGTCAGTGGCTGTTATTCAGCCCGGCCGAAATCGCCAACCCGAAATTTAAAATGCCCACCGAGGCGTTCAAATGGGCGGTGAGCGGCTTCGGCAACTCGACGGTCTGGCTTATTTTTGGCGCGTTTATGTTTGCCGCAGGATATGACAAAACGCAGTTTGGTCGCCGTCTGGCCCTGATCCTGGTGAAATATCTCGGCCGTCGCAGCCTGACATTAGGTTACGCCATTACCTTTGCGGATCTGTTGCTGGCACCTTTCACGCCGTCCAATACCGCACGCAGCGGCGGAACCATTTACCCGATCATCGCCAACCTGCCGCCGTTATACGGCTCCAAACCCAATGATCCGAGTGCGCGCAAAATCGGTTCTTATCTGATGTGGGTGGCGATTACCGCCGCGTGTATCACCAGTTCGATGTTCCTGTCGGCGCTGGCCCCGAACCTGCTGGCACTGGCGCTGGTGAAAAGTATCACCGGCTTTACGATTTCCTGGGGTATGTGGTTCCTGGCGTTCCTGCCGCTGGGGGTGCTGCTGATCCTGACCATGCCTTTGCTGGCCTACTGGTTCTATCCGCCGGAAGTGAAGATTAATGACGAGGTGCCGCGCTGGGCGAAAAGCGAACTCGACAAACTGGGTAAGCTGTCGCGTAACGAAATCCTGCTGCTGATCTTTGTGTGTTCTGCGCTGCTGATGTGGATTTTTGCCGCTGCGTGGATTGAACCCGCGCTGGCTGCGTTGCTGGTCGTGGTGCTGATGCTGTGGACCGGCGTGCTGAACTGGAACGATATCACCAGTAATAAACCGGCCTGGAACACCTTCGCGTGGTTTGCGACGCTGGTCGCGCTGGCGGATGGTCTGGCCCGCGTTGGTTTTATTGCCTGGCTGGGTAAAGAAGGCGGTCAGTTACTCGACGGATTCGACCCGCAGGTCGCCGCTGTTATGCTGCTGATTGCGTTCTTCCTGCTGCACTACCTGTTCGCCAGTACCACGGCGCATACCACCGCGCTGTTACCGGCGATGCTGACCATTGCGGCGGCTATTCCGGGCATCAATATGCCGGTTTACTGCCTGATGATGGTGACCTCGCTGGGCGTGATGGGGATCATCACCCCGTACGGCACCGGCCCTAGCCCGATTTATTACGGCAGCGGCTATCTGCCAACCAAAGATTACTGGCGCCTCGGTACCATCTTCGGCGCGATTTTCCTCGGCGGCATGATGCTGATTGCCTATCCGTGGATGGTGCTGATGTTCTGATGAACGCCCCTGCCAGACTGCGTGTTGCAGTCTGGCAATGCCTCCTGACTCCCGGCAACCGCCCGTCACTCCTGTAGAAAATAATGCTTACCGAGAATGGCTGCGCCGTCATCAATCGATTTGTGGATAAGCTTCACGCAGCGTTTAACATCGCCCGCTTCCAGCGCCACCAGCAGTTGATCGTAATTATGCTGGCCCTGCGCCATATGCGGTGACTGCGGATAAAGATAGTTAAAACACGGACCAATCTGCACCCACAACTGCTCAATCAGCGCGGTCAGCGTGGGCATCGCGGCCATTTCATACAGAGTGAAACGAAACTCCCGGTTAGCCTCTAAAGCATCCTCAACGTTATTTTCCACTTTCGCCGCCATAAATCGGGTATTCAGCGTTTTCAGTAAAGCGAGGTGTTGCGCAGTGATCTGCCCGCAGGCTTGCGATACCGCCAGCCCTTCAAGATTTTTGCGGATAAGGGTGATTTCCTGATACCGCGCCAGCGCAATTTTAGGCACCAGAAAAGCCTGTGCCGGCGTCGCATCAAGCGCGCCCGCCGACACCAGACGCAGCAACGCTTCGCGCACCGGCGTCACGCTGGTGCCCAGTTTTTCAGCAATTTCTTTGGTCACCAGCCGCGCGCCCGGTTTGAGTACGCCGACAATTAATGCCCCTTTCAGTTTGGCCTCCACCTGCATAGTGAGGCTGACACGCTGCGCTTTTTCCATCTCAAACATCTGACGTTTTCCTTTAGCAAAATAATGGCTTTTCTTTTGCGGTTTAATCTGTAGCTTGCCAAAAATACATTATATAGGATATATCATGTATTAAGGAATTGAATACTGATTGACCGTTTTTGTGACGCACAACCTTCACGTTAATTCCGTCAACTCTTCTGGCGGCTTCACTTTGGGAATGACCGTAATGAGAATACCTGCCTTTAAACCGGCTTCACTGGCCCTGCTTATCAGCCTGACAACACCGGCTGCTTTCGCCTCTGAACTGGTGATCGCCCAGCCAGCTTCCGCCACGGCGATGGATCCGGGTTTCCTGAAAGAGTCTGCCACACTGGTGGATAACCTCTTTGATACGCTGGTGCTGCGCGACGCCAATATGCAGTTGCAACCGGGGCTGGCGACAAGCTGGAAATCACCCGATGATACCACCTGGGAGTTCACCCTGCGTCAGGGTGTGAAGTTCAGCGACGGCGAGCCGGTCAATGCGCAGGCGGTGAAATTCTCTATCGATCGTATTCTGGATCCTGCGAATCACGCGCCGACCATTTCGTATATCCGCACCATCAAATCCGTGGAAGTTACCGGCGATTATCAGGTGAAAATCCACACCACCGGCCCCGACCCGCTGCTGCCAACCCGCATGAGTCGCTACCCGACCTATATTGTGCCACCGGCGTATGTCACCAAAGTCGGTGCTGCGGAATTTGCCCGCAAACCGGTGGGTTCCGGCGCGTACACCCTCACCGCATTTATTCCCGATGAAAAAGTGGTGATGCAGGCCAATCCGGGTTACTGGCGCGGCAAGCCCGCCATCGATACCGTCACCTGGCGTCCGATCCCGGAGGCCACCGGGCGCATCACCGCCCTGCTGACCGGCGAAGTACAACTGGTTGATGGCGTACCGGCCGATCTGGTGCCGGCGCTGAAAAATAAACCGGGCGTGCATCTCGAACAGGTAAAAAATGGCGGACTGACCATTTACCTCGGACTGAAGAACGACCAGAAACCGCTGAATGATGTGCGCGTCCGTCAGGCGTTATCACTGGCGCTGAACCGCACGGCCTATACCCGCGATTTACTGCACGGTTTCGGCACGCCGACCGGCACCATGGCCGGACCGAAAGATTTTGGCTATGAGGCGATCCCTGCACCGGCGCAGGACATCGCCAAAGCCAAAGCGTTACTGGCAGAAGCGGGCTATCCGCAAGGCTTCACCCTGCGCTTCCAGGCACCCCGCCGTTATATTGCCAGTGCAGACGTCGCCCAGGCGATTGTGCAGGATCTGGCAGCCATCGGCGTGAAAGCGCAACTCGAAGTGCCGGAATGGTCGGTCTATACCCAGCAGGTCGCGGCGCAGAAACAGGCACCGATGTACATGCTGGCGTGGGGATCAACACAGACGCTGGACGCCGATGCCGCGCTTTATCCGATCCTGCACTCCGGCGAGCCGTATTCTACGGTGAATTCGCCTGAACTGGATGCCCTGCTGAACAGCAGCCGTACCACGGTCGACCCGGCCAAGCGTGAGAAGATTTTGCAGCAGATACAGCAGGTTGTCGCCAGCCAGCAACCGCTTATCCCGCTGTACAAAGAAGATTCCCTGTATGCCAGTGCCGACAACGTGACCTTCACCGGCCGCGCCGATTCGCGGATCCCGCTGTTTGACCTGAGGATGAAATGATTTCACTGCGTACAACCCTGCAAAGGAAATCCCGCCGCCGGTTTTACGGCGACGGGCTCCTCGGCGGACTGTTGCTGTTACTGGTGATTGTTCCGGCGCTGCTGGCGCCGTGGCTGCCCCTGCCGGATCCGCTGACCAATGATCTGGCTGCGGCCTTTTCCTCGCCGGGCGGCCATCATCTGCTGGGCACCGATCAGCTGGGGCGCGATTTGCTGTCGCGTATTTTATCCGGTACGCGGCTTTCGCTGATGGTGGTGTTGCTGGCAGCGTTAATTGCGGCGGTGACGGGCTCGGCGCTGGGCATGATTGCCGGTTATACCGGCGGCTGGCTCGACGCGCTGATCATGCGCCTGATGGACATCCAGCTGGCGGTGCCGTTCATCCTGCTGATCTTACTGGTGATGGCGCTGTTCGGCGCGTCACTCACCAATATCATTGTGATCATGGGCGTGACCAGTTGGGCGATTTATGCCCGTGTCGCCCGTGCCAAAACGCTGGAAATCCGCGAGCTGGAATTTATCGAATCGGTCAAAGCCATGGGATTTTCCACTCCGCGCATTTTGCTGCGCCATGTGCTGCCCAGTCTGATGACCCCGCTGATCGTGCTGCTGACGCTGGATATTCCGCGCCTGATCGTGCTGGAAGCCTCGATTGGTTTTCTCGGCATGGGCATTCAGCCGCCGACGCCGACGCTCGGTAATCTGATCGGCGAAGGCCGTTCTTATATGCTGCTCGCACAGTGGCTGGTGCTGTATCCGGGGCTGGTGATTGCCGCACTGGTGATTGGCTGCAACCTGCTCGGCGACAGCCTGCTGCGTAAAACCCACACGAGGCTCGACTGATATGCTGCGTTATATCTTGCAACGCCTCGGGCAGTCAGTGCTGGTGATGTTTGGCGTGTCGCTGCTGATTTTTTACAGCCTGCACCTGACCGGCGATCCGGCTGCGGTCATGATGCCGCCGGGCTCCAGCCAGCAGGAAATCGATAATTTCCGCCACAGCATGGGCTTTGACCGTTCTCTGACGTGGCAGTACTGGCATTATCTGACCGGCGTTTTACAGGGCGATCTGGGCGAATCACTGCGCTACAGCCAGCCGGTCACCGAACTCATCGGCCAGCGCGTTCCCGCCACCCTGCTGCTGGCCATTACCGCATTGCTCTGGAGCACCGTCGCCGGTTTGCTGCTCGGCATCGTCAGCGCGTTATATCAGAACACACTATGGGATCTGGTCTCACGCCTGCTGGCCTTCAGCGGTCAGGCGGTGCCAGTGTTCTGGCTTGGCCTGCTGCTGATCATCGCCTTCAGCCTGAACCTGCGCTGGTTGCCGTCCGGCGGTTATGGCAGCGCCAGTCAGCTGGTGATGCCTGCCATCAGCCTCGGCGCGTATTATATGAGCGCCATTGCGCGGCTGATCCGCGCCAGCCTGATTGACGTTCTGCAACAAGATTACATCCGTACCGCCCGCGCCAAAGGGCTGAGCCGCTGGCGGATTGTGGTTCGCCACGGTTTACGCAATGCGCTGATCCCGGTCATTACAGTGCAGGGAATGTATTTCGCCTCGCTGCTTGGCGGTGCGCTGGTGACCGAAATCATTTTTGCCTGGCCGGGTATTGGTCGCCTCGCCGTTCAGGCGATCCAGAACCGTGATTTCCCGCTGGTACAGGCCATTGTGCTGCTTGCTGCATTGGTGTTTGTCGGCATCAACCTGATTATCGATTTGCTGTACGTGGTACTCAATCCGAGGATCCGCCTGTGACACATCCCGTTCCCCCGGCGCTGCAACCGACGCTCGATTTGCTCCATGCGATGACGCCGTTCGCCAGTGTTTCCGGCCAGCTCAGCCCGCAGCGTGAGCTGGCGCAGTGGCTGGAAGACTGGATACACCAGAATCTGCACGGCGTGCCGGTGTTGCCGGTCAGCCAGCAGAACGACGACGACACCCCGCCGCTGGTGCACATGCGCATTGAGCGTCAGGCGGCAAACACGCTGGTGCTGTACAACATGTACGACGTGATGCCTGCCACGGACGAAGGCTGGGAATTCCCGCCCTTCACCGGCGGTATTACCGAATGGCCGGGCACCGGTGCGGTGTATATCGCACGCGGCGCAGAGAACAATAAAGGGCCACTGGCAGGCATGCTGATGGCGATAAAATCGCTGTGCGACGCAGGCGGGCCGGACGTTAATCTCGAGATCATTCTCGAAGGCGAGGAAGAAACGGGCAGTGGCCGGTTACGGCGTTATCTGGCGCAGGAACCCTGTCCGGTGCCGTCCGCCGGGGCGGTGTTTTTCCCCTCGCTGTGTGAATACGGCGGCGGCGCACCTCGCGTGTATCTCGGTTTCAGCGGACTGAGCGGCGGCCGTTTACGGGTCAGCGGCGGCGCATGGGGTGGCCCTCACGCGGCTATCCATGCCAGTAACGCCAACTGGATTGCCAATCCCGTCTGGCGGCTGGTTCATGCCCTTCATGCCATTGCACCCGCCGAAAACAGCGGCGTCATCGCCCGTCAGACGGTGGATGAACCGGCAAACCGGCTGCTGCATACCCTGGCGCAACAGTTCAGCATCAGCGATGAACTGCACTTTCGCCGCAGTGAAAAATTGTCGGTCAGCGGCGATACGCTGGCCTGCCTGCAACAACTGATCAACGGCGCGGTGCTCAACATTTCAGAAATCTGCAGTGATCCGCAACAGGCGCGGGGCGTGATCCCGCACAGCGCCAGCGCGGAACTCGCGCTGCGCGTACCGCCGGGCATTGACGGTGAAAACCTGCTGGCGGCAATCCGCCAGACGCTCTGCCGGGCGGAATTCGACGGCGTGGAACTTGAGCTGGACGACAGTTACCCCGGCCACCGTTTCCCGCGCAACAGCCCCGGCGTCGATGCCCTGCTCGCCAGCTATCAGGCTCAGGGCGCGCAACCGCAGGTCTGGCCGTGGGCACCCGGCTGCGCACCGGCGTATACCTTTGCCCGCATCGCACCGGCCTTTCTGATTGGCGGCCTCGGCCACGGCGGCAATGCGCACGGCGTGAATGAATTTGTCACCCTGCGCGGGCTGGAACGCTTTCAGCAATCCGTCACCGACTGGATCCGTTTTTACGCCCGCGACACCCCTTTTTCTGCTTTGCCGGAATAATCCGGCGAGGCTTTGCGTCAACATCCGGGAATGTTTTAAAAGATAATCACCAGGAAAATTATGATGAAACAAGCAGATGATTTTGAACGTGTTTCACTGGGATTCTTCCCCACACCGCTCGAACGCCTGAGCACACTCGGCGACTCACTCGGCATCACGCTGGATATCAAACGTGATGATTACACCGGCTTCGGCGGCGGCGGTAATAAAGTCCGCAAACTGGAATATCTGATGGCCGATGCCTGCCGCAAGCAGGTCAATGTGGTTATCACCACCGGCGGGCATCAGTCCAACCATGCCCGGATGGTGGCGGCGGCGGCGCGTAAGTTCGGCATGAAACCGGTGCTGGTGCTGCGCGGCCATCAGCCGGAAACCTATCAGGGCAATCTTCTGCTCGATAAACTGTTCGGCGCGGAGCTGGAGTTTCTCGACCCTGACGGCTATTTCACCCAGATTGAAGGGGCGATGAATGCTCATGCCGACGCGGCACAGGAACGCGGTGAAAAAGCGCTGATTATCCCGCTCGGCGGCGCCACGCCGCTCGGCGCGCTGGGTTATGTGCGCGCTATCGAAGAAATGGACGTCCAGCTTAAAGAACGTCATCAGTTGCCGCCGGACGTGATTGTCGCGCCGACCGGTTCCGGCGGTACGCTGGCCGGGCTGTATGTCGGCGCACGTAAATACTGGCCGGACACCAAAATCGTGGGTATCAGCGTAAGCGCCAAAGCGGAATGGTTCCGGACACGAATTTCCGCCATGGCGCAGGATTGTGCTGATTTGCTGGAATGGCCACAACACTGGACGCCTGACGATATCTGGATTGAAGACGAATTTGTCGGCACCGCCTACGGCGTGCCGTCTGACGGCGGCATTGATGCCATCTACCGTGTTGCGCAGGCCGAAGGTTTGCTGCTGGATCCGGTCTACACCGGCAAAGCCATGCACGGGCTGATCAGTCTGGTGGAGCAAGGCAAAATCAGCGCCGGTTCACGGGTGATTTTCGTGCACTGTGGCGGCTCACCGGCGCTGTATCCCTTTGCTCAGACCTTGCTGGAGCACTGAGATGACGCAGGGTTTTCGCTATCTGAATCAGCGGGATGTCATGGCGCTCGGCGGTACGCAGGCGCAGGCCGCGCTGGATGACGTGCGTGACGTTGTCACCTTAATGCGCCAGCAACAGACGCAGATGCCAGCGGAAACCCACGTCAGTCTTGCCGGTGCGCGGGGAAAAGCCTACGCGCTGCCCGCCTGCGTAGGCGGTCGTTTCAATGCCGCTGGCGTGAAATGGACGGCACATCGCCCCGATGCGCACGACGGGCTGCCGCAGGCGATGGCGATGACGCTGATTAACCGCGCAGATAACGGTCTGCCACTCGGGCTGGTGGAAAGCGCCGCGCTGACTGCCGCCCGCACCGCTGCCGTCTCGGCGCTGGCGTTACGCCATGCCGCACCGCGTCCCGTACAGCGCATTCTGCTGCTTGGCACCGGCGTGCAGGCCACGGCGCATCTCGATATGCTGCGTCAGCTTTTCCCGGACCTGCAACAGGTCAGCTGGTGGAGCCGCAGCGCATCTGCTTTTGTCCCAGACAGCGACAACCTGCCGTGGCCGCTGGTCCGAATCACCGGTTTACCGCACGCCTGCGCACAAGACATCGACGCCGTGATCACCTGCACCAGCGCCGCCGAACCGCTGCTGGGCGCGGAGGCAATCCGCCCCGGAAGGCTGGTTATTCAGGTGGGTTATCACGAAGTCGCGTTTGAGGCGATTGCCCGCGCCACAAAAGTGGTGGTCGATTTGTGGGGAGATTTCTGCGAAACCAGCGCCAAAAGCCTTTTCCAGATGTACCGCGCCGGGCAATTTTCGCCGGATCGCGTTGATGCTGATTTAAGCAATCTGCTGCTCGATGGCTGGCGACCTGCGCCGGATGACAGTGTGTATTTCTCCTCGTTTGGCCTCAACGTTTTCGACATCGCCCTGGCGGCCCGCGTGCTGGCACTCGCGCAGCAGCGGGGAACCGGCACGCTGTTACCGCTTTTTCCGGAGTCATTTTACCTTGCCTGATTACTCTGCTTTCCCCTTGCCGCGCATCATTATCAGCGCCGCAGAGCTGCGTGAACGCCACAAAAATGGCGAACAGTTCGCGCTGATTGATGTGCGTGAGATCGCTCAGTGGCAGGCCGCAACCCTGCCGGGCGCGCATCATCTGAATGTTTATGATTACTTTATTCCCGACAGTACTGAAGCCGGTGTGAACAGCCTGTTCAATGCCTTTCAGCGTGCCTGGCAGTCGCTGGACATCCGTGACAACGTCACACCTGTTTTCTTTGAACAGCAGGTCGGTATGCGCTCCCCGCGCGGTGCGTGGTTTGCGCTGTGCGGCGGCATCTGCCAGCCGCTGGTGCTCGATGGCGGGCTGGATGCCTGGCAACGCGCAGGCGGCGAGCTGATGCCGGGAACCGGCAACAGCGCAGTGATAAGCGCAGAAAATCCGGATTACCGTGCGCCAGACAGTACGGTGATCGCGCAACTTAATTCGCTGACGGCCACGCGGACGGAAGTGCTTGCGGCACAGGCGTCCGGCGCACAGATTCTGGACGCCCGGCGTCCGTCAGAATTCAGCGGTGAATTTGCGCATGAATGCTGCCACCGGGCAGGAAGAATTCCCGGTGCAAGATTGCTGTTCTGGGAGGATGTGGTGCATAACGGCGCGTTTCAGGATGCCGGAGAAATCCGCCATCGCGCGGAGAAAGCCGGACTGCATCCCGACCGGCGGATCATTATTTATTGTCACCGGGGCGCACGTGCCGCCACGGTATTTACCGCCCTGCAACTGGCGGGTCACAGGCAACTGGCCATTTATGTCGGATCCTGGCATGAATGGGCGGAACATCCTGAACTGCCCCTGCTGACGGGTTTTAACTGACGTTGCGCAGTTGCAACGCCTGCCTGATATCCGGTGCTGCCGCCAGTAAAGTTTGCGTATACGCGTGCTGCGGCGCGCCCAGCACCTGTGCGGTAAGTCCGCTTTCCACAATGTTACCGTGATAAAGCACCACCACGCGGTCACACACCTGTTTTACCGCAGCGAGATCATGGCTGATAAACAGCACGGTCAGACCGAGTTGTCGCCGGAGCTCATCCAGCAATGCCAGGATCTGCCCGCGAACCGAGAGATCTAACGCCGACACGGCTTCATCCGCCACCAGCAGTTCCGGCTCTAACGCCAGCGCACGGGCAATCGCCACGCGCTGACGCTGACCGCCGGAAAATGCGCCGGGCAACCGGCTGGCGTGGTGCGCTTCCAGCCCCACCAGCGTGAGTAATTCATCTACCCGCGCCTGAATCTGCCCGGCAGGACGCAATTTCCAGACACGAAGCGGCTCAGCAATTTGCTCACCGATGGTCATTTTAGGGTTCAGACTGGCGTACGGATCCTGGAAAATTATCTGTGCGCGGCTGCGCATTTTCTGCCGCGTGGCGTGACTGGCGCGGGTCAGGGAAACGCCATCAAATTCGATATCACCGCTGTCAGTTTCCGTCAGGCCAATGATCGCCCGCCCCAGCGTGGTTTTCCCCGAACCGGATTCGCCGATCAGCCCCAGAATTTCGCCGCGACGGATATCCAGCGACGTAGGAAAAAGCACCGTTTGCCGTTTTGCCGGTATGAAAGGTAAACGCTGCGCCTGCGGATAGCTTTTGGTCAGTTCGCGCAAACGCACCAGCGGCGATGCCGCGCTGATTTCTGCGCTGAACGGACGTGGTTCGGGCTGGGAAGCGGCGATCAGTTTGCGGGTGTAAGGTTCCTGCGGATCGGTCAGCAGTGTTGCCACCGGCCCTGCTTCCACCAGATTTCCCTGATGCATGACGTAAGCGCGGTCAGCGTAACGCGCCACCACGCTCAGGTCGTGGGTGATCAGCAGCACGCCCATCTCCATTTCCTGCTGCAATTCCAGCAGCAACGCCAGAATCTGTGCCTGAATGGTGACATCCAGCGCAGTGGTCGGCTCATCGGCAATCAGCAGCGACGGCTTACAACTGATGGCGCTGGCAATCATGACCCGCTGGCGCATGCCGCCGGAAAGCTGGTGGATATACTGTTTCGCCCGTTGCTCAGGATTCTGGATGCCGACCCGATCCAGCAAAGCGATGGCCTCACGGTGCGCCTGTTTCCAGCCCAATCCCAGATGGCGCACCAGCACTTCAGCTATCTGTTCACCGACTTTCAGCACCGGATTCATGCTGGTCATCGGTTCCTGAAAAATCATCCCCAGCCGTTTACCGCGCACAGCCGTGTCAAACGCGCCCTGCGGGCTGGCAATCTGTTTATCAGCCAGCCAGATTTCACCGCCCGTCATACTCACACCCGGCGGCAGCAATCCCATCAGCGCCAGCGAACTCAGCGTTTTACCGGAACCGGATTCCCCCACCAGCGCCACCATTTCACGGCAATTCACCTGCAGGGAAAGCGGTTTGACCAGCGGTAATCCGGCATCGGTATGAATGGCGAGGTGGCGAACATCGAGCAAGGGTCTGGCAGTCGTCATGGCGGTGATCCGGCGAAGAATTAAGCATTGAGAATATATCGTATATTCTCAGCCGACAACCTTAAAGACCCCCGTCGATAGATTAATTTCTGCTAATTAATCATGATTTATCAGGGTTTCACCCTCAGACACAAAAACCTGCCGGAGGGATTCGCAGAAAAGGCAGGTTAAGGGTATGCATGAGGAAATAATGTCGTCGGGCTGAAATGACAGCAACAGGGGTGCGTTATTTGCCAGATAGCATAAATAATCCCGGCAAAATGCGTTTGGCCATGGGTTCAGTTAATAGGCCAAAATGCCGATGGTAATAATAATAGTTATCACTTCTCAATATTTATTGCCACGTTGACGGAATGAGAACGTGTTGGCAAATAATTTTAAAATTAAGGTTAAGCTAATAATTCTTTCGTAAGATTCAGAATGTCGATCAATCCATTAAGGCAATCGCTATGAAATCACGAATTTGGAATATGTTACCCCATGAGTACGCCCCTTTTTTTCGTGCCCTGCACATCGTTGTGGCACTTTTAATACTTTCACAAATTATCAACTCCAACTTTACTGAAACTGAAGCGCTTGCCGGGCATGGCCTGGACAGCGTGATAACCTGGGTGCATGTAATTTCCGGGTCAGGGCTGATTATCTGTGGCTTCCTGATGCTTGGCTGGATGATGACCCAGAGAGGTTTTACTTACTATTTTGCCTGGGCTAAGCTGGATTTTGAGGGTATTAAACAAGATATCAATACGCTGATGAAATATCGCTTACCTGAAGCCCATTCCGGTGGCATTGCCAGTACTATTCAGGGGCTTGGTGTTCTGGCGTTATTATGCGTAGCCATATCGGGTGGATTATGGTTCTTACTCAATACTGTTGAATCTGATTTAGCGGATAAAATTATCGGGTGGCATAAGTTCCTTACTACTTTTATTGAAGTCTATTTTTATGCGCACGGTGCAATGGGGATTTTACACCTGTTAATTGAACGATATAAAAACCACTCACCGGCTATTAATGATTAACTTATTGCAGGCTGAGTCATGACATTTAATCATTTTTAATGATGTGATATCGCCTTTGGCGCGAAAAGCCACGCTCGCTGGGGTTGGCCGCGGATGAGGCGATCTCCTGTCGTTTATTGCCCCCCTGAATGCGCAATTATTGTTCCGGCCTGAATGCATCAGGCCTCAAGAGACCTCCGGGCAAATGCTGTCTGTCAAACCTGCTCCACCGTACCGGGGCTTCCTGAAGCCGTAACGCGACCAGATTCCCCCGTTCTGCCCGCGAAAGTCTCGCGCTGGCCGCAGAGTTCTAAATCTCTTTCACCCGGGACGAGTCGTACACCTCCTGGGCCCGTTCCATTTCTGCTCCATGCTCCAGCGCCCATTCGTACAATGCAATAAACGTGAGAATTAAAATCGACCATTTATTAGTGATGTTTTCAAGAACAGGACGGGTTTTAGCTGTAACGTCCGCTCTGGCACTAAACGAACGCCCCACAAAAAGGATGTCACTGGGCAGCGGGAAGCGGATCTTTTACTTTGCACCTGTCAGACATTTGCATCCGCCATAAGCTTTATCGGGCTTATTGAGATGCTTCTGCAAGTAAGGCAGCCTGCACGGCAGGACGCGCATTGATATTTGCCATATACGCCGTTAATACAGGCCAGCGATTCAGTTCGATGGAAAAGAATTTACACCAACCCAGCACGGTGAAAAGGTAAGCATCAGCAACGCTGAACGAGGGGCCCGTCAGATAGGCTTTTTCATTGAGCGTATCCTGCAGAAAATCGAACCGCCGGAAGAGCTTTTCACGAAAGATCGTTCTGACGTCTTCAGGCAATGTGGAGTTGAACAGCAGTGCGGACCCCGCATGTATTTCACTGGTGATAAAGTTTAGCCATTCCTGCAGACGCACTCGCGCCCAACTGTCCGCTCGCGGTGCCAGCCCCCTTTCCGGCTTCAAGTCAGCGAGGTATTGCACAATGGCCGGCCCTTCGGTGAGTATCTGACCATTGTCCAGTTCCAGCGCGGCGACATAGCCTTTTGGATTAATGATACGGAAGTCACGTCCGTCTGCGGTGAGCTTGCTTCTGTTGTCCACTTTGACCAGTTCAAATTCAAGCCCGAGCTCACGCAACACGATGTGGGGTGAAAGCGAACAGGTGTCAGGGGCGTAATAAAGTTTCATGGTCTCTCCGATAAAATTGAAAAGCTTTTTAGCAATGTGCTGGCCGTTCCTGAACACACTGTGCGTAATGTGTCTCATGCTGTAAAATTAATGACTCATAAATTAACTATTAGCTGAGCTACTGATACCTATGATGAATCTTTTGCACTGGCGTTTACTGGTCGCCGTGGCGGATGCCAGCAATATCTCACGCGCCGCTGAAGAGGTGGGAATGACTCAGTCCGGCGCCAGTCAGGCTATCGCCCAGTTAGAGGCTTCACTTGGGTTCCCGGTGTTTACGCGTGAGCGTCGACACATCGGCGTCACCGCGCTGGGTGAGCAGGTTATCGAACAGGCAAGGATAATGCTTGAACGGCTGAACGCCATCCGCGTGCTGGCTGATGAGAGCCGAGGTTTAAAGGGCGGACGCATCCGCCTCGCCAGTTTTCCCTCGGTGACGTCCACATTTTTGCCTGGGCTGCTGCGCGACTTTAAGCGTCTGCATCCGGGCATCGACGTGGTGGTACTGGAAGGTACAGACGAGGAAGTGGAGGAATGGATTGCAGCAGACACTGTGGATCTGGGTGTGGTCATGAATCCCGAACCGGGACGAGCAGACGTTGTATTGGGACAGGATGCATGGGTGGCGGTCATGCCATCCCGTCATCCGCAGGGACAGAATGCAAAAGCGGATGGCATAACGCTAGAGGCACTGGCAGGCCAACCCTTTATTCTCGCGACAGGCGGATGTGTCGTTAATGGAAAAAGTCTGATGGAGCAGGCAGGCTTGCAGCTCTCTGATGTACGCGTAAAAGTACGGGATTGGGTCAGCGCCTGCATGCTGGTGCGTGAAGGCATGGGTGTGACGCTGATTCCGGAATCTGCCCTGCCAGCTGAATTGCGAGGCCTGTGCGTGCTGCCGGTGACACCTTCTATACACCGTGAATTTTGTCTTGTTTGTTCGCCATCCGGAAAGTCTTCTGGTGCGACACAGGCATTACTGCAAGGGCTGCGTAAAAGAGGAGGATGAGTAAAGTGCAGGCTACGGCGTCACTGCGGAGCACATAAACTTCACCCATAAAACCTAATCAACATGTTTCAAACTATCGGGGTTTTGAATCGGGTCACATCACGTACGGGTGGCATGCCAAACATGCGCGCATATTCCCGGCTGAACTGGGAGGCACTTTCATAACCGACGGAGAAGGCCACAGCAGCCGCTGCGTCTGGCTCGAATATGAGCTGCCGCCGAGCCTTCAAAAGTCTAAGCTTTTTCTGGTACTGGATCGGCGTCATGGCGGTAACTGCTTTGAAATGGCGATACAAAGCGGCAACGCTCATCCCAGCCAGAGCCGCCAGATCTTCCACGAGGAAAGGTTCGGTAAAGTGCACGCGTATCCAGTCGATCGCCCGACGAACCTGTGACAATCCACTATCAGCATGCGCGATTTGCCTGAGCATATTGCCGTGTGGACCTTGAAAAACCCGAAAGAGTATTTCCCGTTCGATCATCGGCGCCAAAATCCCCGCTTCGTCCGGGCGATCAACTAGCCGCATCATCCGGAGCCAGGCGTCCATCATTTCCGGGGACGCGGCAGTAGCCGAGAAATCGGGTTCACGCAGGGTTGGCCGGGTATCGCAAAGGTCACCGAACATAGTCGCGATAACCACAGGGTCTAAAGTCAAGCCAACAGCCAGAAAAGGCCGGTTCGGGGCATCAGAATGAATCTGTCCTATAGCTGGTACGTCGATTGGGATAAGCGTATAGGACGCTGGTTCGAACCAAAGAACCTGATTGCCAATGGACAGGTTTTTAGTGCCCTGTAAGACCAGATGGAGCATCGGTTCATACACCTGGTCCGAGCAAGCCTCTGCTCTGACCATCTTTACGCGGGGAATACCGGTAGCGGTCCATTCATTTTCAGCACGCATCACTAAGTCGCGCAATTCGTTCATTGTATCAGTCATGTCGTCCAATATACGCCAACGCTTCTGCGCTGCAATCAAACGAGAAGAATAGGCAACGATATGCGAAGATCAGGCACGCCTATGAGCGAGTGACCGCCTTAAGATAACGCTTGTCAACCGAGGTGATTCGCCTCAGGCACATACGTTAAACAAGAGGTTACCAAATGAAGTTACCTGGAAAAGTCGCCGTTGTAACGGGCGCGTCAAGCGGTATTGGCGCTGGCATTGCAAACGCACTCGGCGCAGAGGGTGCCACTGTCATCGTGAACTATGCCAGTAGCGAAAAGAGTGCCAACACCGTCGTCGCGTCAATAGAGGCTGCGGGAGGAAAAGCATTTGCCGTGCAAGCGGATATGAGCAAGTCGGCAGACGTCGTCCGTTTGTTTGACAAGGTTAAGGCGGACCATGGCAAGCTGGACGTTTTGGTCAACAATGCTGGCGTCGCCGTATTCGAAATGATCTCCGATATGACGGAAGATGCGTTCCACAAGCAATTCAACGTCAATGTTTTGGGCTACTTTCTGGCAATCAGGGAGGCGGTAAAACATTTTGGTGATGCGGGTGGTAGCATCATAAACATTAGTTCCATTCTGAGCACCGACCCTTACCTTGCCTCTAGTGTCTATTCAGCAACCAAAGGGGCGGTCGACACAATGACATTTGCACTGGCTCGTGAGCTAGGACCACGCGGCATTCGCGTAAACTCAATTTTGCCTGGTCATACCAATACACCGGCAACCGACGGAAATTTCGCGGGAGAACTCGGGGTGAAGCTGCTTGCAGGAACACCATTGGGTCGCTTCGGCGAACCCAGCGATATCGCACCCGTCGCCGTTTTTCTCGCATCTGCAGACTCACATTGGGTAACAGGCGAATCCATCCGGGCTGCGGGTGGTGTGCGCGGTGTGGGCTACTAATCCTTGAATTTAAGCCGCCTATACGGTGGCTTTCAACGTTTGAGTGACTTCTGAAATCTCCTTCTTTCCAATCACCCCCCCGAATCTCAATTCAGTTTCTGGAAGATCCCCATACCTTTAACGCTTCAGAGCGTTACCCCTTTGTCGGGGCGACGCTCGCTTGGTTTAGTGATGGTTCTCGCGGCACAATACCTGCGCGCAATGGACCTGCTGATGTTAGCAACGTCCGCTCCTGGCACAGAGCAGCCCGACGCGGACGGACTGTCAGCTGTGAGCGAGGCGCTGACCCCGGCTTATTAAAACGAATGTCTGCGCTTCCACTCATTTACAACATCACCCAAAGTTTTTGGATCATCATTACGTATCCACATCATAAATTCACGATCGAATCGAA